>JBKJTQ010000096.1:0-4860 GCA_046589895.1 Sphingomicrobium sp. | reverse complement strand
GTCGACCGCAAGGCCGCGGCCAAGGCGCGCGACGAGGCTGCCGCGCTCAAGAAAAAGGCCGCCGAGGCCGAGGCCGCAAGCACGCGGCTCGCGGCGCAATGTTCGGCGCTCGACATGGCGATGTTCGACCCGTCGAGCGCGGCGCCCGAGCTAGCATCACTTCCGATGAGCGAACTCGCCAGCCGCCGCGCCAAGGTCGCCGCCGACCTCGCCGCCGCCGAGGCGCGCTGGGTCGAAGTTGCCGAACAGCTCGAACAGGCCGCTGCTTAACGAACCCGGCGCGGCTTGCGTAGCAAGCGAGATGGCAGTGACGGCAATTCGTCGAGCCGGACATGCCCGTCGTGATTGGCGTCGAGCAGCGCGAACCGATCGCGCGCGGCACGCTCAAATTCGGCCGCGCTGATCCCGCGATTGAGATTGGCGTCGGTCGATGCGACCGGATTGGGGGTCGCGAGCAAGCCGAAGCGGCCCGCTCCGCGGCGTACGCTGTCGCGCTCAAGCGGCGCGTCGGGAGTGCCGGTCTTCGAATATTCACTCGACAGGCGACTGCGATACTTTCTGCCATAGCCGCTGGTGACCCCGTCCACGCTTGAAATGCCCACTCGGATTTCGGGAGCAATCTGCTCCTCGTAAACCCTCAGTTCGGCGGGATCGATTTCGCGGTCGTGGTTGATGTTTAACACTTGGAAAAACCGGTCGGCGTCGGCGCGCATCTCGGCGAGCGACAAGGCACCGTCGCGATTGGTATCGGCGCGTGAAAACCAGACGCGAAGCTGTTCGCCGCTCGAGGCGCCGCGAAACGGTTCGCCCATTGGTGAAATGAACAATTCGCTTTCTACGGCCGATCGCACCTGGGCATTAGTGGGCACCGCCGCGATCAGCCACGCAAGAATTGCCGCGACCTTCAACATCTGCACCATTGCCTCTAATTCCCTCATCGCCGTGACGGCGTTTCATCCCCCGTCTTGTGTCTTAAGCCGAGGGCCGGCGATTGCAACGCTCAGGCTCATTCGATGCGCTCGCCGCTGGTGGCGATGCGGATTAAGTCTAACGTCGGTTCTGGCCCATCATCGACCGATTCAACGAACTACCTGTGCATCCAATAGCCATACTATCTGGTTCGGCTCTATTACGGTATCGAGAAGTCAATTTGCAGGGGGCAGTAATTGACCCAAATCGTGGCTCGACGGCAGCGGAATGCCGTCCCGTTCGGCAGTCTGCCAGAGATGATACGATCGGCGGACGAGAAGATGCCGCCGATGATATGCCGCGCGGTGTTCGAGGAGATGTTTATTCTGGCTAACGGCGACATTGTTTGTGCCTCGCCGGATCCAAATGGCAGACGGATTTACGGCAATGTGCACAACGATCGGATCGCGGACGTTGTCAACGGCAGGATGTATCGGGAGATTAGAAGTTGGCAATTAGACTCTCAGCCAGATAGCTGGTGTCCCGTAACAGTTGCGAATTGTCCTCGACGCGTGAGCCGCCCGACCAGGCTTGATAGGCCCGGCGATTGCCGGATCGTCAATGTTGAGATTGAGCCAGTTTCAGCATGCAACGTCAAGTGTCCGGAATGTCCCGTTACATTGGATTTTCGATCTCCACTTCTAAGTGACCGCGCCCACAAGGTGCTTCCACTTGAGAAGATGAATGACATAGTTGGGCAGCTGCCGGATCTCCAAAAGATCAGGCTTTATGGCTTTGGCGAGCCGTTTTTGCACAAGGATCTGATAGAGTTTTTGAGAGCGACGAAGAGGTCCAGGCCCGACGTTCACATCGGGATCAGCACAAATGGCATACCGCTCGATGACTCCAAGATAGCCGCCATCGCCGACGAAGCTCTCGTTGATGCGATCGTGTTCGCCATCGACGGGGTCGATCAGGAGAGCTATGCTCAATACAGAGTAAGTGGGGACGTAGAAAAAGCTCTCACCAATTTAACAAAAATGGCTCATGCGGTTGATCGAGCCAATACTAGAGATAAAGTCGAGGTTGTTTGGCAATATATTCTTTTCGAATGGAACGACAGCGATAACGAAACGCAACGAGCGATCGAGATCGCGGATCGACTGGGCGTTAGAATTGATTGGCTACCCACCCATTCTAAGGGATCTTCGAAACGCTATCTTGCTGGTTCACCGGAACTGGAGGGCCTCCAAGGTTGGATACCGTCCTCCGGTGGTGGTACAGCGGAAGTAAAGTTGAGTAACTTGATGAAGCATTCTGGCGTGCCTGCCGATATTTATCTAGCATCGATCGAGTCGAATGCGCGGCGGCTTGTCGTAGGACAGGGCGGCACAATTAGTTTCGATGTCACCGTCACGAACTTAAGTCAATCCGCATGGAATTGTGCAAGTCTATCTAATTTGAGTCAAGAAGGAAGCGGGATCCGTGTCGGAGTGCTTGCGCAAGACAGAACCGGTAGAATACTTTGCGACCTTTGGTGTGGTGCTTTGCCAGACAACAGAATGCCTGCCGGAACAAGCGCAACACTGCATATCCTGGCTGAGAACCCTTTAACGCCCGGTGAATACCGCATTTTGGTCGATATGGTTGATGAGGCAAAGTGTTGGTTCCATGAGCGAGGGTCTGCGCCCTTGCTTTTTGAGATGCTCGTTGTTGCCGCGAGCACACCCGATGAAAACAGCGATACAGTTTCTCGAACTTACGACGCTTCGACCCGCGTATCCACCAAGCTGGAACGTAGTGACTTAGCAACCAATGCTGACAGACCCTCCATCAGGAAGAGTTTATCATATCTGACGGTCGTAACAACGGCTGTGTCCGCAGCGGCCTTGTTTATTCTATCAAATGAGATGGAACTGTTTCCTGGCGGCATTTTCGAGGACGCAGCCATAGGCCCACTGCCATTGTGGGGAGTGTGCCTCGCGCTCATTCTTCTGCTTGTAGCCGTCTGCGTCGGCACGGTCCTGATGATTGTAGAGGAGCGGAGGCACGGTTAGCCCGTTATAACCTCGACACTGAATATCGGCTTTCGACCGATTGTGTTGAAGCAGTCGGTGATTGGCGCGAACTTGGGACGCGATGAGATCGGCATGAGGCGTGCTTGGCCGCTCACCCTGTCATTGCCGGTGGCCGCATCGGGATCATTTGGGTCATCTTGCGGAGGTTCTGGGCGGTGTGAGGCGCGCCTAAACCCGCTCGATGATCGTGACGTTGGCGATGCCGCCCCCTTCGCACATCGTTTGCAACCCGAACCGCCCGCCGTGCGCGTGGAGCGCGTGGACCAGGGTTGCCATCAGCTTGGTACCGCTCGCGCCCAACGGATGGCCGAGGGCGATGGCGCCGCCATGGACGTTGAGGCGCGCGGGGTTGGCGCCCTGGATTTGCTGGAGCCACGCGAGCGGCACCGGGGCGAAGGCCTCATTGACCTCATACAAGTCGATTTCGTCCATGTGCCGCCCCGAGCGCTGGAGCGCGCGCCGCGTCGCGTTGATCGGCTCGTCGAGCATGATTACCGGGTCGCCCGCGGTAACAGTCAAATTGTCGATCCGAGCCAGCGGAGTCAGCGCGTGAAGCTTGAGCGCGGCCTCCGACACCACCAGCACACCCGAGGCGCCGTCGCAAATCTGGCTGGCATTGCCCGCGGTGATGCGCCCGCCCGGCGCGATCGTCTTGAGGTTCGCAAGTCCTTCGGCGCTGGCGTCGGCGCGAATCCCTTCGTCGCGTCCGTGCATCCCGCCGTCGATCGCGAGCGGGACGATCTCGGCGGCGAACGCCCCCGCTTCGGTCGCGGCCGCGGCCTTGGCGTGACTGTCGATCGCGAAGGCGTCGAGCGTCGCGCGGTCGAAGCCATATTTGTCGACCATCATCTCGGCCCCGGTAAACTGGCTGAACTCTGCGACGCCATAGCGATTCCTGATCGCCTCGCTCCACGGCCCGGTGCCGATCCCGGCCTGCATCGCAAGGATCGTCGGAATCCCCATCGGCACGCGGGTCATGCTCTCCACGCCTGAGGCGATGACCACGTCCTGAGTCCCCGACATGACCGCCTGCGCGGCGAAATGGAGCGCCTGTTGCGAGCTTCCGCACTGGCGGTCGATGGTCACCGCGGGAACGCTGTCGGGGAGCGATGAGGCGAGGACCATGTTGCGCCCGACGTGGAAGCTCTGCTCACCCGCCTGGCTGACGCAGCCGACGATCACGTCCTCAATCGCCGCGGGGTCGATCCCTGATTGTCCGACCAGCGCATCGAGCACCGCTGCCCCCAGGTCGGCCGGGTGCCAGTCCTTGAGCGCGCCGCCGCGCCGCCCGCCCGCGGTCCGCAACGCATCGACGATGTAAGCCGGTGTGGTCATGATTTCCCTCCGTCGCCGACGCTAAGCCGCTTTTTTGGCGGATGCGAAAAAAATTTGCGCTGACGTGGAACCGCAGCCGCATTCGAGGGGTTATAGTCTCGTGGTTCAAATCTTCGGATGCGAATCATGGAACCCCGGCAACTTCGGTTGCCGGGGTTTACTCGTTTCTGGGGCGGGGCAGATGGTTAAACGCGGGTTCGAGCCGCGCGATTCTGACAAATCCGACCAGCCGCCACTCCTCATCGACGACTAGACACCCAATTCGATTGCGATGTTGTATCATTCCCTTTAGGCAGGTGGTATGACGTTCCTTCGTTCTCTCTTCGCTCTGCGCCTGCTTTCCGCCACTGCGCTCGTCGTCACTTCAGAGGGCAGCGTCGCCCAGACCGTCCCGGCGCCGTCGCCAAATGACTCGCGCCACGCCCGCAGCCATGAAAATGAGACGATTATTGTCACGGGCGTGCGCCGCGACGTCAACGACGTGCTCGGCGGTGTGTCGGTGATAGAGGCCGCCGAACTCGCCCACGCGGTTCGCCCG
>JBKJTQ010000264.1:0-10406 GCA_046589895.1 Sphingomicrobium sp. | reverse complement strand
GGCCGAGTGCGGTGGCGCCGCCGTGCACGTTGATCTTGTCGTGCGAAATGCCGAGGTCCTTCATCGCGAACATCGCGACGCAGGCGAAGGCTTCATTAACCTCGAACAGGTCGACGTGCACGGCGGCGCCACCGCACTCGGCCACCCGATCGGCGCAAGCGGCACCCGCATCCTCGTCACCCTCGTCAACGCGCTCAAGACCAGGGGCCTCAAGCGCGGTGTTGCGTCGCTGTGCATCGGCGGGGGCGAGGCCACGGCAGTGGCGGTCGAGCTTGTGTGACCTTGGTAATGCACGAGCGGCAGGATTCGCCTGCGTGACAAAACACTGGTATCCGGCCTCCCACTACAGAGGAGAAAAAGCATGCACAAAATCATGATGTTCGCCGCCGTCGCCGCGCTTGCGGCTTGTTCGCAGGAGAAAGCCGCGCCGCCCGCCACCGACGCCAATATGGCAATGGATGCCAACATGGCGACCGACGCCAACATGGCCGCACCGGTCGCGCTCGCTTCGCTTAACGAAACTTCGTGGGAATTCACCGACGCCAAGAGCGGCAAGGCGATGCAGGAATCGATCGATGCTACCGGCAAGTATATCGTCGTGTCGGGCAAGGAACATATCGATCATGGCACCGCGGTGATGAAAGACGGCAAGGCCTGCTTCGCCAGCGCAATGGACAAGAAAGCAGATGGCTGCTGGACCGACCCGATGGTCGCGATCGGGGCGTCGGGCGAGACTATCAGCGACAAGGGTGAGAAATTGGCGATCAAGCGCACGGACTATGTCCCGCTGACGATGTAGCGGACATCGGACGAACGGTCCGGCGGGCTTTGCGCTCGCCGGATCAGTCGTCGATCGTTTCGATCGCGCCGCTCCCGAACCAGGGGATGCGCAACGGCGGCGGCCAGGCGACGCCGCCTCGCGGTAGAACTCGCTTGGCGCCCTGTTGAATTATATTTGATAATCTAGAAGCGGAAGCCCGCCCGCGCGCCGATGCCCTTGACGTCGCCCATCTCCCCCCACAGCGCGGCGATCGGGCCTTTGCCGTCATGACCGCCGATGCCGGCTTCCACCCGGCCCCACGTGCCGCGGCCTTCGGTCTCGACGGCTGCGCGCTGGGAACCGTTGATGAAGGTCACGCGGGCATCGTCGTAAAATTCGTGGAACAGCTTGCCGTCGAGATAGGGACCCCAGCGTCCGCCCAGACCGACCCGCGCGCCAAGCCGGCCGCGCAGGCTCCGGGCGTTATCGAAGTCATAGCCGATCCGCCCGGCATCGAAGCGGTTGATCCTGGTGTTGACGCGCGCCAGACCGGCACCAAAGTCGAGATTGAGCCCATTCAGGGCGAAGCGGTAGCCTGCTTCGCCTTCGATTCCGCCGCTGGTAAAGCTTGGCGAACCGTCGGCATCGCCGAACGCGCCATTGCCGATGCGGACATGATTTTCGTCATATTTGGCAAGCAGACCGCCGTAGAGGCCGGTCGCGCGGCCGACGATTACATAGCTGCCGACGTTAAAGCCCCTGGCAAGGAATCCGCCAGCGCCGGAGCGGAAGTCGGCTTCGGCGCGCTGGTATCCCGCGGTGAAACCGATCACGACATTGCCAACGGTCGGCTGGAAGTCGAGCCCGGCCTGCGCGCCGCGCTGATCGGTCCTGATGCGATTGTCGATATCGAAATCGCCACCGAAGGCGGTGATGGCGTCACGCTCGCCGCTGCGCTCACGGCTGGCATAAAGTTGGCCCCACAGGCTGGCGGGCCGGCTGCGGCTGGCGCCAAGACCATTACGCCGAAGCGCGGCATAAGCGGTGTAGACGTCGCCCGACTGGTACCACATATCCTTGGCCATATTGCTTAACGCGAGGGGCTGGAACGCGGCGACATTGGGCGTGGCGACAAGGTAGAAGTCGGCGCCGCGCTGCTCGAGCGAGACGTTGATGAACCCGCTCGACAGCGACGCACCGGCAAGCGTGAACGCGCCCGTCGTCGCGGTTCCGGCATCGATCAGAAGCAGGCCGGTTGTGATCAAGGGAGCGCCGCCGACCGGGTTGAAACCGATGATCGTTGACCCGCTCGCCGCGCCGCCGATCACGATCCGATCCGATCCCGTTGCGCTCACATCCAACAGCAGTCGCGCCGCGCCGGTCCCGCTGTAGTTGCCGGCGATCGTCAGCAGATCGCTCGCGGCTCCATTCTGGAGGCTGATCGTGCCTGAATTGGTCAGGCTCTCGAGTCCGGCGAATGTCGTCACCCCGCTCGCGCTCAACGTGCCGCTGTTGGTGAGCCGGTCGGTGCCGGCCTTGAAATCACTGATTCCGGACGTAGTGAAGGCTCCGTTGTTGGTAAAAAGGTCGCTGCCAGCGTTGCCGTCGAAGCGCCCGATGACCAAACCGCCGGGGTTGATCGTGGTCACCGATAAAAGGCCGTCGGTGCCGAACCCGCGGCTGGTATCGATCGCGACGTTGGCGGCGCCGACGTCGACGGTCCCGCTAACATCGGTCGTAGCCGTCGTGGCTGCCAGATTGAGGATCGCGATTCCCGCATGCGTGACGACGTTGGGTCCGGCGTTGACGTCGATGGTCGCGGTGGCGCTGACAGTGCGCCCGGCATTGACGGTAACGGTCGAGGCCCCGCAGCTGCCAGCGCTAATGCCGGTGCCGTTGCTTACGGTGACGTTGCCGGTGACATTTACGAACGTGCCGCCGCACACCCCGGATGCCGACGCGGAGGAAATGGCAGATACGCCGAAGTTGTCCGGGCCGATGCCCCCTACGGTCACGACGCCGGTGTTGACGATGCTGACACCGCCGATCGACTGCGACGTGATTCCGAATGAACCACGGTTGTTCACATTGGTGAACGTAGTGCTGCCGCCGGTTATGATGCTGTCGCCATCGGTGGAGTTGCTGCGCACGCCCACGCCGCCGATGCCGGTGACGACGATCGTGCCGGTGGTGGCGATGACTGACGTTCCTCCGATAAGGGTGTTGGTCCCTTCGGTGATCGTCGTTCCTGTCGAGGTGTAGATCAGCGCGCCAATTTCGCGCACCTGGGAGAAGAAATTGTAATTGAGCGTCACCGCCGGAGGAAAATTTCTGAACCCGAGAAACGGAGGGCCTTCGGTGGTGTTAATCTGACCGCTCAGCGTTACGATCAATAGTCCGGGGCTGGTGAGGGCCAGTCCCTGATCATTTTTGGTGGGGAACGCGCCGTCGCTCGCCGTACCCGTCGCGGTGACGGGACTTGCTCCGCCAGTGGTGCAGGCGAAAGTATCCGGGCTCGGCGCCGGGTTGAGGGTGCATACCGATTGGGCCGAAGCTGTGCCCGCAAAAGACAGCGCAGCGACCGCGCCACAGAAAGCGAACGCAGCGCCGCCGAGCAATCGGACTCGCGAAATTTCCAATGTCATGCGCAGCCCCCTGACAACATGCTTGTTTAATGGGATTGCACATTCCCGGGCGCGAGGCCAGTTCCAGGATCTGTTGCGTCAGTCGATCGCTTCGCTCGCCCCAAGCCCGAACAAAGCCTCCCGCGCGATATAGCCTCGGCGCTTGCCGATCTCGATCCGGCACCATGCCCCGCCACACTTGTCGATCCGTCCGACCACGCCGGCCTCGACGCGGTAGCGCACCGGAGCGCCGCCATCGGGCTTTACCCGCACATCGCGCGCTGCGCCCGGCCTGACGATCGCGGTGCGCTGGTCGCTGAGCAGCGTGACCAGCATCCACCCCTGCTCGCCGTCGGGATCCTCTATCTTGCGCCAGTTGGGATAGATTTGCAGCACACGCACCGGCAGGTCGCGGCGCTTGTAGAGCCAAACGCCGGGATAGTTGCGCCCAGGCCCGGTGCGCATCATTGCCTCGCCCGACGCGATCGACGCCCAGTAAGGCGGCTTCTTGTCTTGCGCACTCGCCACGGTGGCGGCGGACAGCAAGGCGATCACGACCAGCTTGCGCATCACGCCCCCGTCAGGATGCGATCGACCAATTGCTTGACCGAAGGGACGAAGCCATTTGAGTAAAACGGGTCTTGCTTGAAGCGAAACGCCGAATGTCCCGCGAACATCAGATTGTCGTCGACATTGCCGCCATGGGCGATGTCCTGAAGCGTTTTCTGGATGCAGAAGCTGCGTGAATCCGCCAGTCGCCCGGTCGAGTTCTTCTCATTCTCGGCCCAACTCGAAAAGGCGCATTGCGACAGACACCCCATGCAATCGGCCTGGTCCTTGCGGATCATTCGCTGTTCGTCTGGCGTAACGAAGATCAGCGTGTCGTCGGGAGTCTTGATCGCCTCGGTGAAGCCCGCGCCAAACCACTCGCGCGCATGCTGCAGATCGCCCTTGGTGACCCAATAATTCTTGCGTGTGCCAATGCCGACGTCGAGCTGGAACGCGTGATCGCCAATCTCTTCCTTGGTGAAGGCGATCTGACGCTCGCTGCGCGCTTCCAGGCTGCGCAGGAACGGCGTGCGCACTGCCGACGAATAAAAACCCGTCGGCGAGAATTTGTGGAGCAGGATGTCGCCCTCTTCGAGCGTCATCAGTCGTGCCTTCCAGCCCGGCGGGATCGGACTTTCCTGGGTCAGCAGCGGACGCGTACCGAACTGGAACATGATGCTGCCAAGCTCGGGATTGTCGATCCAATTGTCCCACTCGTCGAGCCGCCACACGCCCCCCGCCATGACGATCGGAACGCTGTCGGCAATCCCGCCCTCGCGCATCACCGCGCGCAACTCGGCGACCCGCGGATAAGGGTCCTGCGGCGCGCGCGGATCCTCGGCATTGCTCAACCCATTATGCCCGCCGGCGAGCCAGGGGTCTTCATAGACCACCGCGCCAAGCCATTGGGGAACCTTCGAATATGCGCGCTTCCACAAGGCGCGAAAGGCGCGGCCCGAGGATATGATCGGAAGATAATAAACCTCGTGATGGGCCGCGATCTCGCTCAATTTGTACGGCATTCCGGCGCCGCAGGTGACCCCGGTGACTAGCCCCTTGGTGCGGCTCAGCACGCCGTGAAGGATCGGCTGCGCGCCGCCCATTTCCCACAGCACGTTGATGTTGATCGCGCCCTTGCCGCCGGCAATGTCGTGCGCGCGCTCGACCTGCGCGACGGCACCCTCGATGCCGTATTGGATCAACTCCTCATGCCGTTCGCGGCGGGTCAGCGACTGGTACACCTGGGGGATGATCCGTCCTTCGGCGTCGAAGCTGTCGGCGTTTACCGCGCTGACCGTGCCGATCCCCCCGGCCGCCGCCCACGCGCCAGAGCTCATATGGTTGGTCGCGCTGACCCCCTTGCCGCCTTCGACCAATGGCCACACTTCGCGACCACCGTACAGAATCGGCTTCAAGCCCTTGAACACGCAATCACTCCTCGTCGTTTGCGCCCCCTATAGTCTTTCCGACGCTTTTTGCGCGCGAAAAAGAGGGCGCTATCGTCACTGGATCGCATAATCGAGCCCGATATCGACCGCGGGCGCCGACTGGGTGATTCGCCCGACCGAGACGTAGGTCACCCCGCTCATCGCAATCGCGCGGACCGTATCGAGCCTCACCCCGCCGGAGGCTTCGGTCGGAACTCGTCCCGCAACCAGCATCACCGCCTCGCGCAGCGTCCCGGGCGTCATATTGTCGAGCAGCAGCCGGTCGGCCCCCGCCGCCAGCGCGGGCTCGATCTGGTCAATGCGGTCGACCTCGACCTGGATCGGAAGTCCGGTATCGGCGGCCTTGGCGGCGCGCACCGCGGCCGCGACCCCGCCGCACACCGCGACATGATTATCCTTGATCAACAACCCGTCATCCATCCGCATGCGGTGATTCTCAGCGCCCCCCATGCGCGCCGCAAACTTGTCGAGCAGCCGCATCCCCGGGATCGTCTTGCGCGTATCGAGCAGAATCGCGCCGGTCCCCGCGATCGCCTCGACGTATCGGCGCGTGAGCGTCGCAACCCCCGACAGATGCTGGAGCGTGTTGAGCGCCGAGCGTTCGGCGGCGAGCATAGCACGCGCGTTTCCCGCGATCCGCAGCAGGACAGTGTCCGCCGCGACCGCGTCGCCATCCGCGACGCAGCGCTCGATCCGCACTTCGCGGTCCATCGCGCAGAAGAAATCGACCGCCAGGTCGAGCCCCGCGACGACGATCGGCTCGCGGCATTTCATCGTCGCGACGAATCGCGCCGCGGCCTCGATCGTCGCGCAGCTGGTGACATCGCCCCCCGAGCCCAGATCCTCGGCCAGCACGCGCTTGACGAATTCGGCGAGCTCAAACTGCGGCAGGTCGCCGCTTATGATGTCTTCAGCCGCTTGGTCGGACACTCGACTCTCCCCCTGATCGCTCCCCCCTATTCGGGCAAGCGGCGAACGCAAGGCGCTTCACGCAACCGCGGCGCTATCGGCTCCAGCACCCGCGGTGACGCCGGCTTCAAGGCGCCAGCGATCAGCGACGCGGCGATAGCGTTGAGCGTCGCAGCTGGCGAACCCGCTCCCGTCCCACGCCTGGATCGTGATCGTGACATCGTCGAGCGCGACTTCGATCAGGTTGAAACTCTGCTCCTCGTCGCGCAACCGGGTCGAGGTCGCGGTTCCCGCCTGAATCACCAGCGCCGACCCCGCGCGTGTGATAAGGTCAGAGGCATGGTGCGTCGAGGCGCGATGGTTGTGCCCGGCGAGCAAAAGATCGACGCCGGCATCGGCGATCGCGTCAAGCGCCATTTCCTGCTCGCCGATCGCCTTGCCCAATTCGGGGCCATCGCCGACCGGAAGCGCGAACATCGGATGGTGAGTGACCAGAATCCGCGACATTGAATCGCGCACCTTGGCGAAAGCAGTGCGGATATGCGCGACTTGCTCCTCGTTGATCCGCCCATCCTTGAAGGTCAGCGAGCGCGCCGTGTTAATCCCCAGCACCGCGGCATCGCCAAGTTCGAGGAACGGGCATAGATCGTCGTCGATAAAGCGCCGATAGCGCGCCAGCGGTGAGAGGAAACGCCGCAATACATCGTAAAGCGGGACGTCATGATTTCCCGGCACCGCGAGCACTTCATGCCCCGCATTCTTCAATCGCGTGAGGAAATGACATGCCTCCTCAAACTGCTCGGTCCGCGCGCGCTGGGTGAAGTCCCCCGAAATGACGACGAGGTCTGCCCCGGCCTCGTCGATCCGCGCTTCGACCGCCGCGACCAACCGCGGATCGTGGGCGCCAAAGTGGAGATCGGACAGGTGGACGATGCGAGCCATGATTCAGAAACGCGCCTCCGGCCGCTTCGTTCACCTTGCGCACTGCGTCCCCCGCGCTAGGCTGCGCATTGATGGACCGGACGGAGGCAAATAGCGGCACGCGCGAGGTCAACGATAAATTGCGCTTCGACGTCGCCCCGCTCGAGGCCTGGATGGCGGCCCATGTCGCCGACTATGCCGGTCCGCTCGGCGTCAGCCAGTTCAAGGGCGGCCAGTCGAACCCGACCTATCGCATCGACACGCCCCGCCGCGCGTTCGTGCTTCGCCGCAAGCCCCCCGGCGCTCTGCTCCCCGGGGCGCATGCGGTCGAGCGCGAAGCGCGGGTGATGAGCGCGCTTGGGCCGACCGGATTCCCCGTTCCGCGCATCCATGGGCTGTGCGACGATCCCGATGTGATTGGAACGCCCTTCTTCGTGATGGACTTGGTCGAAGGCCGGATCGTCTGGGAGGCCACCTTCCCCGGACTCAGCCCGACCGGGCGCGCGGCGCACTTTGACGCG
This sequence comes from Sphingomicrobium sp., assembly GCA_046589895.1. GTDB lineage: Bacteria > Pseudomonadota > Alphaproteobacteria > Sphingomonadales > Sphingomonadaceae > Sphingomicrobium. The sequence continues at coordinate 2,674 of JBKJTQ010000264.1, read as the reverse complement.
ATGAACGCGACTATCGCGCAGCTCCACAACCTCGACCCCGCGGCCATCGGGCTGGCGGACTTTGGCCGCCCCGCCGCCTTCGTCGAGCGTCAGGTGGCGCGCTGGTCGAAGCAATATCTCGCCGACACCGACGCCGGGCGCTTGCCGCAGATGGACGCGCTGGTCGACTGGCTCGGTCAGCATCTGCCCCCCGATCGCGGCGACTCGCGCGTCGTCCATGGCGATTTTCGCTGCGACAATATGATCTTCGCCGCGGACCAGCCGCAAATCCGCGCGGTGCTCGACTGGGAATTGTCGACGCTCGGCGACCCGCTCGCCGACTTCGTCTATCATCTGCTCATGTACCGCATGCCCGCGGGCATGTTTACCGGGCTTGGCGGGCTGGACCTCGCCGCACTCGGCATCCCGTCAGAAAAAGATTATGTCGCGGCCTATTGCCGCCGTACGGGGCGCGATCACCTGCCCGACCTCGATTATCTGATGGTGTTCGTGATGTTCCGCCTCGGCGCGATCATCCATGGAATCAAGGGCCGCGTCGCGCGGGGCAATGCCAGCTCGGCGCATGCCGAAGCGATGGCCGCGCAGCTTGAACCGCTCGCCGCACTTGCGCTGGCCGAGGCTCGCACCGCGCGATTGTCGCGCTGACTCGCTAATTCTTCTAAAAAAATTTATCATAAGTTAACGGCGGCGATTGTGATTCGCGGTCGCATCAGTTGTGAGCAACGGGGCCTGACATGCGCGACCAGCACATCTGTTCGACCAGCAGTCCCGCGCCGTCCGGACTGCGGACCGATGGATAAGGCGCCCAACTGGACCAGCAACGAAGCCGCGGCGCCGCGGCGATTAAAAATGGCGCCCGCACCCGTCGTCGATACGCCCCCGACGCTCGGCACGATTCGTCACGATCTCGCCCAAGTCCCCACGACGCGGTTGATCATCACCACTTTGTTCGTGATCCTCGCCATCCTGCTCGCGCGCTACAGCTGGGGTTATCCGTCCGCCGCGGTCGCCGCGTCGGATGAAAGCGGCTGGGTTCCACCGATCGCGATCGATGCCGAGCGCGCGCTCTACGACACGCGGTCTATCTATACCTCGCTTCGCCATCCGGTGGCGCAGGACCCGCGCATCGTGATGATCGTCTATACCCAGGAAACGCTCGCCGCGACCGCCAAACGCTCTCCGCTCGACCGCGCGATCCTGGCGAAAGCGCTGACCCACATCGACAAGATGAACCCCAAGTCGATCGGCATCGACATATTGATCGATCAACCGCAGCCTGAGGATCAGAAGCTCATCACCGCGATGAAGGCGATGAAGACCCCAGTGTGGCTCGCTTATTCGACCAACGCCGCCAACCCCAACGACGTCGAAGTGTGGCAGCAAACATTCATGGACAAATGGCACGCGCGCCTCTCGGGGGGCAAGGTTCGCCGCGCGTCGGTGCGCAGCGAAGCCGACCCCGACAATGTCCTGCGCAACTGGCCCGCCTACAAGGCCGACCTGCCACCATTCCTGCCGATGGCGATGGCGGGACTGGAGCGCCTGCGCCCTTATGAGGGAAGCGTGAAATTCCGCGAGCCCGCCGATCTGGAGCGGCCGGTGTTCGCGACGCTGCCGATCGACCTGTTCGCCGACTCGGCAAGTGCGGCATTCCTCGCCGATCAGGTGCGTGGACGGCTCGTCCTCGTCGGCGGTGATTTGCCCGACCAGGACCGGTTCGAAGTCCCCGCGGGGCTGATCAGCGGCAAGGACGTGTCGGGCCTGTCGAACAATGCCACGATGCTCGCCCAATTGCTCGACGATCGGCTCCCCGATCGGCTCAGTGGCGGGCCGTTGTGGCTGCTCGCGATTCTTGTCGTGGTGTCGGGGACGTTCACCGCGATGCTCGACGTCCGCCCGTGGGTCGTGGGGCTCGCGATCCTTGGCCAGATCGCCTTTTACGGGGGCATCCCTTTCCTGTTCGAAACGCTCGGCATGGACACCTACGGCCTGCCCGCCTTCGGCTGGCTCGCGGGGTGGCTGCTCGCCTTCGCCGCCACCGGGATGACGGTGCGCGCGATGGGCAGCGAGCAGCGCCGCTTTGCCGAAGGCGCGCTGGGCAAATATCTTCCCCCCGACATTGCCGCGCAGATCATTCGCGACCCCGCCAAGCTGTCGTTGACCGGCGAGAAGCGCGCCATTTACACGTTGTTCACCGATATTGAGGGCTTCACCAGCCTCAGCCATACGCTCCCGCCGGAGCGCGTAGCGACCTTGCTCAACGCCTATCTCGACGGGATGAGCGACATCGTCCTTCGCCACGGCGGGACGATCGACAAATTCGTCGGCGACGCCGTGGTTGCTTTCTGGGGCGCACCGATCGCGCGCTCCGACGATGCCGACCGCGCGCTCGCCGCGGCGATGGCGATGATCGACTTCACCCAAAGCTTCGCGCTTGAAGGCAGCGACGACGCCAAGCAACTCGGCCGCACCCGTGTCGGGCTTCATCATGGCGATGCCATCGTCGGCAATTTCGGCGGTGAGGGACGGCTCACCTACACTGCGCTCGGCGATGCGATGAACTGCGCCGCGCGACTCGAAGGCGCCAACAAATATCTCAAGACCAGGGCATTGGTCAGCGACGAAGCCCGCGATCAGGCGATTGCCGGCGATCAATTGCGCCCGATGGGGCGGA
>JBKJTQ010000187.1:0-3220 GCA_046589895.1 Sphingomicrobium sp. | reverse complement strand
CACGATCATGCCGATCATTGCCACGGTATCGACGACCTTCGCCAGGTTTCGCACGCCACCGGGCGCGCGGTGCCGCTCCACGCTCGCGCCGAGGTGCTCGACGCGCTTGCGGTCCGATTCGCTTATGCGTTCGACGGCAGTCCGCTCTATCGCGCGGTGCTCGATGCCCAACCCATTGAAGACGGCATGACGCTCGGGGAGGCGCGGTTGCGCTTCGTCGATCAGCCGCACGGCGGGATTACATCGCTCGGCATCCGCGCCGACGAGCGAGGCAAAAGCCTCGTCTATGCGATTGATTTCCATGACCTCACCCCCGACATGGCGGAGATGTATCAGGGTGCCGACGTGTGGATCAGCGATTGCCTGCGCCGCCGGCCGCACCCGAGCCATGCCCATCTCGACGTGGTGCTGGGCTGGGCACGCGACTTGGCAGTCGGACAATTGTGGCTGACTCATCTCGACAATAGCATGGATTATGCCGCGCTTGCCGCCGAATTGCCCGACTGGGCCGCACCCGCGCATGACGGGCAGGAGATTATAATGTGACCAATGACGTCATGCTCGGCAGCCTCTATTTGCTGATGGCGATGATGCTGGTGCTCGGCGCGCTGATCAATCGCCGCGAGCCGATCGCCAAGATGCTAGTCTTGGCACTTGCTTGGGTGGCGATCTTCGGCGGCGGGTTCGTCATGTTCACCTTTCGCGACGACCTCGGATTCATTGCCCAGCGCCTGAAGACCGAAGCGACCGGCGAACCAATCGTCGTCGGGCGCGAAGTACGCATCCCGATGGCGATCGATGGCCATTTCTGGGTCGAAGGCGCGATCAACGGCACGCCGGTGAAGTTTCTCGTCGACAGCGGCGCGACGGTGACGACGATCGATCGTGCCACGGCAATCGCAGCGGGCGCGACGGTGGCCGATGCGCGCGACCAGATCGTGCGCACCGGCAACGGCTTCATCAAGGTCGCACGCGGTCGAGCCCAGCGGCTTGAGATAGCGACGATCAAGCGTGACAATCTCGGGCTTCACATCGTGGATGGCGAGGATATCAACGTGCTCGGGATGAATTTCCTTTCGACGCTGACCCGGTGGAGCGTGGAGGGGCGCTGGCTGGTTCTCCAAGTTTGATCCACTGGCCATGTTTAACATAATACATATTATCATACTCATATCTGAACGAGTTCAGCCAAGGAAATAGGCCCCCGTGATGCTAGACGGCGAAATCCGAAAATCAGACCATCACGGCGCGCTCGCACGGCTCGTTGCAATCATGGCGCGGCTTCGGGATCCGGTGCGCGGGTGCGAATGGGACAGCGTCCAGACCTTCACCACGATCGCGCCTTTCACGATCGAGGAAGCCTATGAGGTGGCTGATGCGATCGCGCGCGACGACATGCCGGCATTGAGCGACGAGCTTGGCGATCTCGCGCTTCAGGTGGTGTTCCACGCGCGCATCGCCGAGGAAGCCGGTTTGTTCGACCTTTCAGACGTCCTGACCGGCATTTCGGATAAGCTGGAACGCCGCCACCCGCACATCTTCGGTGACGCAACTGAAGGCGGCCACCATCTGTGGGAAGTGATCAAGGCCGAGGAGCGCAAGAGCCATCCTGACCAGAGCGCGCTCGCCGGTGTCGCGCTTGCGCTTCCCGCGCTCGAGCGTGCCGCCAAGCTGCAGAAGCGCGCCGCGCGCACCGGCTTCGACTGGCCCGATATCCAAGGCCCCAAGTCAAAGATTCGTGAAGAACTCGATGAAATCGCAGCCGCGCCCTCTGAGATGGTAGAGGAGGAAGTCGGTGATCTCATATTCGCCGTCGTAAACTTCGCACGTCATCTCAAGATCGATCCCGAAGAGGCGCTCCGCAAAGCAAATACCAAATTCGAAAAACGCTTTCGCTCGATCGAGGCCGCGCCAGGGTTCACCACCATGACTCTCGCCGAACAGGAAACGTTGTGGGTCGAGGTCAAGCGCGGCGGCTAAAGCCGTTGGAAGCGCTCCCAATTTTCCGTGCTCAATTTAACCGCGACGTGCATCGTGTCGCCGTCGTAGCGCTGGTCGAGCACGTCGCCGCGCGCGTGGAGCCAGGCGATTCGGCTGCCCTCGCCGCTGCCTAGCTTCAAATGGTGCATTTCGGCGCCCTCCTGGAGGCGCTGGGCGATCACGTCACGAAGCGTGTCCACTCCCTCCCCGGTCAGCGCCGACACCGCGACAACATTGTCGCGGCGATTGGCCTCGCCAAGCATCTCGTCGCGGTCGGGACCTTTCATCCGGTCGATCTTGTTCCAAACTTCGAGCCGCGGTGGCGAATCGGTCTCGTCGAGCCCGAGGCTATTGAGCACGGTCGCCACATCGGCGGCCTGCGCGTCGCTGTCGGGGTGCGAGCGATCACGAATGTGGAGGATGAGGTCGGCCGAGGCGACTTCCTCAAGCGTCGCGCGAAACGCCGCGACCAATTCTGTCGGAAGGTCCGACACGAACCCGACCGTGTCCGACAGGATCGCCTTGTCGAAGCCCGGCAATCGGACCTGGCGCATCGTCGGATCGAGCGTCGCGAACAGTAAATCCTCCGCCATCACAGACGCTTGAGTCATACGGTTGAACAAAGTCGACTTGCCGGCATTGGTGTAGCCGACCAGCGCCACCACCGGCCACGGCGCTTTCTGCCGCCGTTCGCGGTGAAGCCCGCGGGTACGCTTGACCTGGTCGAGCTCCTTGCGGATCCGTGCCATTCGGTCGCGGATCATGCGCCTGTCCGCCTCAATCTGGGTTTCACCCGGACCGCCAAGGAAGCCGAACCCGCCGCGCTGCCGTTCGAGGTGAGTCCATGACCGCACCAGGCGCCCGGCCTGATAATCGAGATGGGCAAGTTCGACCTGCAGGCGTCCTTCGGCGGTAGCGGCACGTTCGCCGAAGATTTCGAGGATCAGCCCGGTGCGATCGATGACCTTGCGCTTGAGCTTGTCCTCCAGATTGCGCTGCTGGATCGCCGACAATGCACCGTCGACGATCACCAGTTCGGCGTTCTCGCGATCGCAGGCAATCCCGATGTTGGCAATCTGGCCCTCGCCGAACATTGTCCCGGCGCGGACGTCGCGGATCGGGATGGCAAGCACCTCAACCACGTCGAGCCCGATTGCCAGCGCCAGTCCGCGGGCCTCTGCGGCGCGGGCGTCGGCATCGACCTCGCCGCCCTTGCGCGTGCGCATTTGCGGCAACACCA
>JBKJTQ010000166.1:0-8572 GCA_046589895.1 Sphingomicrobium sp. | reverse complement strand
TGATCGGGGAGATGCGACTGGGCAGGGGTACGGCTACCGACATCATCGCGATCGGATTGAGCGCGACCGACTATGTCGGGCACAAATTCGGGACTGGCGGCGGTGAAATGTGCCTCCAGCTGCACTCGCTCGACCGCGACCTCGGCGACTTTCTGCGCCTGCTCGACCGCGAACGGCTCGATTATGCGGTGATGCTGACCGCCGACCATGGCGGTGAGGATGTGCCCGAGCGGTTGCGGCTCAATGGCGTCGCCGCCGCCGCGCGCACGCGCGCCGACCTCACCCCCGCCGCGATCGGCAAGGCGATCGGCGCCAAGCTCGGGATCGCCGGGCCGGTGCTGATCGGGGAGGGCGCCCATGGCGACGTCTATCTCGATCCCGCGCTCAAGCCCGCCGACCGCCGTCGCGCCGAACAGGCCGCGCTCGCCGCCTATCGCGCCGACCCGCAGGTCGAAGCGGTGTTCACCAAGCCGCAGCTAAGCCGCACCGCAGTGCCAACCGCAAGCCCCGACCGCTGGTCGCTCGCCGAGCGCGCGCGCGCCTCGTTCGATGCGCGGCGCTCGGGCGACCTCGTCGTGCTGTTAAAGCGCAACATCACCCCGATCCCCGATCCGACCAAGGGCTATGTCGCGACACACGGCAGCGCGTGGGATTATGACCGTCGCGTACCGATCCTGTTCTGGCGTCCCGGGGCGCGTCCCAACGATCGTCCAGAGCCGGTCGAGACGGTCGATATCATGCCAACGCTGGCGGCGATGCTCGGCCTTACGATCGACGCCTCGAAAATCGATGGCCGCTGCCTCATCAGCGCTGGACTCGTCACCTGTCCCGCGCGCTAGGCAACTGAAACGCTTGCCTTTTCTGAAATCGCGCGGCACCAATTGGACGCTCGTATAATCTTGGAAGGGGACGTCATGCGCCATATGTCCATTGCCTTGGCCGGAACGGCGGCGCTGATCGTCGGCGGTTGTGTGCAGACGCGCCAATATGCCGACGTCCAATTTGCGCCGCCCTCGGGCGACTATAAACTGCTCGTGATGCGCCCCGATGTCAGCGTCGGGTCGGTCACCACTGGCGGGCTGACCGAAGCGCCCGCCGACTGGACCGAGTCGGCGCGAACCAAATTGCTCGCCGCGCTGCGCGCGCAGCAGGCGGGGCGCGGCGGCAACGTGCGCGTGCTCGATCGCCGCGACTCGCTCCCCGGGGTTAGCGCCGAGACGATCGCCGAGCTCGAGCGCCTCCACGGCGCGGTCGGCAATTCGATCGCGCTCCACAAATATCTCGGCGAAAACCTCCCCACCAAGCGCGGCAAGGGCCTCGACTGGACGCTTGGCGCGCAGGCGGTTGCGCTCGGCCAGCGAACGGGCATGGACTATGCCCTGTTCCTGCATGCTGAGGACAGCTTCGCCTCGACCGGGCGAGTCGCGCTTCAAGTGCTTGGCATCGCGGGGTGCATCGTCGGATTCTGCGCGCCCAACGTCGGCGGCGGATCGCAATTCGCTTATGCCAGCCTGGTCGATCTGCGCACCGGCGAAGTCGTCTGGTTCAACGTCCTCCAGTCGAAGATCGGCGACATTCGCACCGACGCCGGGGCTGCGGAAATGGTTGAGCGTCTGCTCGGGCGGATGAAGCCGGGACGCGAGGTCCGCCGGGCGTTGAGGGCGGGGGCATGACGATCCTCGACCGCCGCACCCTGCTCGTCGCGGGCGGTGCGCTCGCCGCCGCGAGCGCTACCGGCACCGCCGCGGCCCGCGTGCTTCCCTCGGCGATGGTTCCGCTGATCGGCCCCGGCTATCGCCCGGTTGATCCTGACGAGCGCGGCATGTGGCAGCAGATGGAGCGCGTCGAGGAGGAAATCGCGGGCTCGAACCTCGTCGTCCAGGATCCTCAGCTCGCGGCGTATCTGAAGGGGCTGATCGGCAAGGTCGGCGGCCCTGCGGCGCGCGATTTCCGCATCTATCTTGTCCGCATTCCCGATTTCAACGCGGTGATGTTCCCGACCGGTATGGCGGTGGTCTTCACCGGACTGTTGCTGCGCATGCGCAACGAGGCGCAACTCGCGGGAGTGATCGCGCATGAAGCCGCGCATTTCCTGCGCAGACATCAGATCCGCCAGTGGCGCGACATGCGCACCAGGACGGACATCTTTGCGATGCTGGCGATGGGGGTAGGGATCGCCGGAGGCGCCGCCGGGGTCAATACCGGCGATATCTCGCAGCTTGGGCAGTTCGGCACGATACTGTCGCTGCTCCGCTACAATCGCGGGCTTGAGGCCGAGGCGGATGCGATGGGGGTGCGGCTGCTCGCCGAGCAGGGCTATGATCCGCGCGCGATGGCCGAGACCTGGGCGCAACTGATCGCCGAGGAGAAGCTTTCGGCCAAATATCGCCGTAAGCGCCGTCATCGCGACATCAGCCTGTTCGGCACCCATCCGACTCCTGAATCGCGCATGGCCGACCTCAGGCTCAGCGCTGCCGAAGTAATGCGTCCCGGTGCGATCTACGATGCGCGCCACGCTTCATATCTGGCGGCGATTGGCAAGATCCGCCCGACCTTGCTCGATGACCAGGTCAAGCTGAACGACCCGGGCGCGAGCCAGTATATCGTCAACAATCTGGCGCAGGATGGGTGGAGCGGGCTGCTGCGCTTTAATGAGGGTGAAATCTATCGTCTGCGAAATCGCGCCGGTGACGATATCCGAGCGGCGCAGGGCTATGCCGTGGCAGTGCAATATCCCGACGCCCCCGCGGATGCGTGGCGCTGGCACGGGATTATGTTGTCGAAGGCGGGGCGGCGCGAGGAAGCGCGCGCCGCGCTGACTCGCTATCTCGCGCTTGCCCCCAACGCCCCCGACGCCCCCTTCGTCCGGCAGATGCTGGCGAGTTGAGGAGATGAAAATGAAACGACTCAAGCTCGCTATCCTCGCCGCCGTCACCGCAGTCTCGCTGTCGGCCTGCGCAGGGGGCGCCGCGTCGGGACTCGGGTTCGGCACTTATGGCCTGATCCGGGCACGCGAGACCGCTGTCGGCAACGGCAGCCTGCGAGTCGCGCCGCCGCGCGAATGGAATCGCCAGCGCGGTCAATTGTTCGTCGACATTCGCGAGGTCGAGGATTGGACCCTGAACGGTCCTCTGCTCGACGGAGTGAGCTTCGTCACTGGCCTCAAAAGCGGCACCACGCTCGTCCGCCAGACGCGCCGTGACGACCGTCAAGTGCCCAAGTTCAGATCGAACATGACCGCGCCCGAAGTCGCCTCGATGCTCGAAAGCCTGTTCCGCGTGCGCGGCGGGACGGTCGATTTCAAGACACTCGGCCTTGCCCCGCGCAACTTCCTTGGTGCATCGGGTTATCAGTTCGATTTCGAGCATCTCGACGGCGACGAGGTCTGGCGCCGCGGCCGCGCGGTCGGCGCCACGGTCAATGGCCGCCTCTACCTCATCCTCTACGACGCCGCGCGCGCGCATTATTATGACGCCGCGCTGCCCGACTTCGAAGCGATCACCAATTCGGCGCGGGTGGTGCGCTGATCACCGGATCATGCGGGGGCGGAGGGAGCGGCTCGTCAGGCAGCGGCGGGATTTCGCCGGGTTCGCCGGGCGGAGTTCCCGGTACGGGCGGCCGGCTCGCCATCACCCCACCGGCGAGATCGGCGTCGGTGAGGGGTCGGTCGACGGCGAGCTTGGCGCCGGGACGTCGATGTCGGGGGTCGATGGCGGCGATTCGGTCGGGGTTTCGGTCGGCTGGCCGGGCTGGCTCGGTTCGGGCAGACCGTCGGGGCGCGGGGTGTCGGACATGGGCAACTCCTTCTTCTGCTACAACCCGGCCGGGCGGTCGAAGTTGCTCGGCTCGCCGCGCGCCGAGACGAGGTTGCACGCGCTGCGATCCTTGCTATAGGCCGCGCACTTCGAAGAGCGTCCGCGCGGGCGTGGCGGAATTGGTAGACGCGCCAGGTTTAGGTCCTGGTATCGCAAGATGTGGGGGTTCGAGTCCCTTCGCCCGCACCATGCTGCCACAGCTGCATCGACGCTCCCCTGCAGCAATAGACACATGGGAGACAACAGCATCATGAAGACCGTCGAGACGGAAAATGCGGGCCTCAAGCGGGCCTATACGCTCACCATCGCAGCCAAGGACATCGACGCGCGCGTCGACGGCGAGATCAAGCGTCTCGCGCCGCAGGTCAAGATGCCCGGCTTCCGTCCCGGGAAGGTGCCGCCGAACCTGATCCGCAAGATGCATGGCGAGAATCTGCTCGCCGAAGCACTCAACACCACCGTCCAGGAAAGCGTCCAGCAATTGCTCAGCGAGCAGAAGCTGCGCCCGGCGATGCAGCCGCAGGTCGAGCTCGACGAGGGCTATGCCGCGGGCAAGGACGCCGAAGTTCGCGTCACGCTCGAAACGCTCCCCGAGGTGCCGGCCCCCGCGATCGACGCGCTCAAGCTCGAGCGGCTCACGGTCGAGGGCGACGCTGCCGCGGTCGATGCGCAGATCTCCCAACTGGCGCAGTCGCAAACCCGCTACGAGGATGCCAAGAAGGGCCATAAGGCCGCCGACGGCGACCAGGTCGTGATCGATTTCGTCGGCAAGGTCGACGGCATCGCGTTCGACGGTGGCACTGGTGCGGACATGCCCGTCGTTCTCGGATCGGGCAGCCTCATCCCTGGCTTTGAAGAACAAATGGTCGGGGTTAAGTCGGGCGACGAGAAGACTCTCAACGTCACCTTCCCAAAGGATTATCAGGCCGCCAATCTGAAGGGCAAGGCGGCGACGTTCGACATCGTCGTCAAGGCAGTCAAGATTGCTGGCGAGACGAAAATCGACGACGAGTTGGCAACCCAGCTCGGATTGAAGGATCTCGACCAGTTGAAGGGCCTGATCCGCGACCAGCAGAGCCAGGAACTCAACAACCTCACGCGCACCCACATGAAGCGCCGCTTGCTCGACCAGCTTGCCGAAAGACATGATTTCGAGGTCCCGTCGTCGATGGTCGAGGCCGAATATGAGAATATTATGCGCCAGCTTCGCCATGAAGCGAGTCAGGAGGAGGATTCCGAAGCCGCGCTCAAGGAAATCGAAAGCGAGGCCGCCGAATATCGCAACATCGCGGTGCGCCGCGTGCGGCTCGGGCTTTTGCTATCGGAAATCGGCGCTGCCAACGGCATCGACATCACGACCCAGGAAATGAACCGGCTGATCGGACAGGCGGCGCAGCAATATCCGCCCAAGGATCGCGACCGTTTCATTCAATATGTCCAGCAAGACCCGATGGCCGCCGCCCAGCTGCGCGCGCCTTTGTACGAGGATAAGGTCGTCGACTTCCTTTTCTCCAAAGCTGACATCAGCGAGCGCGCGGTAACCCGCGCCGAACTCGAAGCCGACCTTGAGAGCGAAGAAGGCCATGTCCACGGCCCCAATTGCGGCCATGAGCAGGGCGAGGCGAAACCGGCCAAGAAAGCAGCGGCGAAAAAACCCGCGGCGATGAAGGCCGATGCTTCTGTCGAGGCCAAGGCTGAAGCGAAACCCAAGCCCGCCAAGCCGGTCAAGGACGCCGCCGGATCGAAGCCGGCCGACGCCAAGCCCGCCATCGCCAAAAAGGCTCCGGCGAAAAAAACTCCCCCCAAGACCAAATAAACTGTTCGTCCCGACGATGTGATCCGCCATTGTCGAAGGACTGACCATTTCTCTAAGCAGGGCAGAAGGGCAGGGCTTCGACAGGCTCAGCCCGAACGACCGGGGGGATTGCATGACTGATCAGCCACGGATCGCAGTAGTGCTGCCCTGCTACAATGAGGAAGCCGCGATCGCCGAGACGATCGCCGGGTTTCGCGCCGCGCTCCCCGATGCGACCATCTATGTGTTCGACAATAACAGCAGCGACCGCACCGCCGAGATTGCGCGCGACGGCGGCGCCATCGTCCGCACCGAACGCCAGCAGGGCAAGGGCAATGTCGTGCGGCGGATGTTCGCCGACGTCGACGCAGACGTCTATGTCATGGCCGACGGCGATCTGACCTATGATCCCAAGGCCGCGCCGGCGATGGTCGCGATGCTCCTGGGCGAGCAGCTCGACATGGTCGTCGGCACACGGCAGCACGAAGCCGTCGACGCCTATCGCGGCGGCCATGTGCTCGGCAACAAATTGTTCACCGGACTGTTGTCCGGGCTGTTCGGGCGCAGCTTCAGCGACATTTTCTCAGGCTACCGAATCTTCTCGCGCCGGTTCGTCAAAAGCTTTCCGGTGCTGTCGGCCGGTTTCGAGATTGAGACCGAGATCAGCGTCCACGCGCTTGAGTTGAAGATGCCGGTCGGCGAGGTTGCTACGGCTTATGGCGCGCGCCCCGATGGATCGGCGTCGAAGCTGTCGACCTATCGCGACGGGTGGCGGATATTAAAGACCATCGCCATTCTCTACCGCATCGAGCGCCCAATGTTATTCTTCGGGTCGGTCGGCGCCGTGTTGCTCGTCGCCGGGCTGATTTTGGCGGTGCCGCTGTTGCTCACCTATCTCGACACCGGTCTCGTCCCGCGGGTTCCGACCGCAATTCTCATCACCGGGATGACGATCGTTGCTGTGCTGTGTTTCTTCGCCGGACTGATCCTCGACACCGTCACCCGCGGGCGCCGCGAAGTCAGGCGCCTCGCTTATTTGGCCCAGCCAGCACCGGGCGCACAGCGCTAACGTCGAAACCGAACGTCAAGACGCGGCCAACCGCGCGCGCTGCCCGGACCAGGCCGTCGATCGCCACGAACAGAAGCGGGATTGAAACCAGATATGTGTAGCGCGTGATCGGCTGAACGATGGCATAGGTTAACGTGATGCTGAGGATGTAAAGGCCGATCATCCAATAGCCGCGCCGACGCAGCGCCAGGCCGACGGCCAACGACACAAGCCCGAGCGCGTTGACCAACGCGATGATCATGCTGCGCGGCACGTTGAACGCGTCCGATTCGTTGAACACATAGGCCCAAAACTCGGGAAAATAGAGCTGCCGAATGTGCCCCGCCGACAGCCGCAGGAAGTCCGCGGGATGCGTCGCGATCCAGGCGCGGGTTTGCTCGCCGAGGCCTCGGGCATAGGCTACTTCGCCGCCCGCCGCGGCCATCGCCCGCCGAGCACTCTCACCATGATAAGGGTGAATGGCGACGATGCGATCGGCGAACTTCTCGATCGTCGGCCGATCGGCCAACGCACCATCATGATTGGCCAGCGCTAGCTCGAGTCCGGCATTGCTGCGCAGGACGATCGGGCTGCCGAGCGCGAGCTGGTTGCGAACCGTCCACGGACCGAGGAACATAGCGAACGCCGCAACGACGATTGCGGCGGACTTCATGCTTTCGCTTAAGGTCTGCGTGCGAAGCGAGAAGATTGCCCAGCAGGCCACCACGGCGAGACCGCACGGCGGGCTCACGAAGAAGGTCAAGGCGCACAGCAGTGAAGCCTTAATCTCAACTTTGAGCGTCATTGGGTGGGCTGGGTTCTGGTTCGCCAGCATGGCGAAGCTGGCCGCAACCAGGCCTAGTGCCAATGCGCCCTCCCAATAACGAAAGTCGATCACTTCGCGCTGGACGAAAACCGGGACGAGGCAAATCGCAAGCAGGCTCCATCGCACCGCGACCGGGTCGGCGCCCAGGCGATCGAACAGGCGCACCAACATTGCATAAGCGAATAAGACTTGAGCCAGCGACAGCGCAAGCAAGGCGACGTTCGAGGGCGGAGTATCGACCCCGAACAGCGCCATGATCGCTCCGGCAAGGAGCGGGTTGATCGGCAAAAGGTGGGCCGTCGGGCCGGCACCTTCGAAAAAGGCATCGGCAAAGCCGCGCCCTTCGGCCAATGCCATCGCCACGCGCGTCGCTTCGCCCGCACCTGCGAATTCCGACAGACCGCCGCTGATGTCGATTTGCCACAAACAACGAATGAATATGCCCACGACAAGGACGACGGCCACGAAACGCGGGTCGGTCGAGGTCAATTTCGCAGGAGCCATGGGTCGGGGCCTAACGCCAAACTCTTGCCGTTCGATTAAGTCGGGTTGCGACCATGGACTCGTGTCTTGAACATGGACGCGTTCCGCCCGATGTAGGCGCCACACACACTGAAGGATCTGGCATTTTTATGGACCATCAAGATATCGTCTCGGGCCTTGTTCCGATCGTCATCGAGCAATCGAACCGGGGCGAGCGCAGTTTTGACATTTATTCGCGGCTGCTGCGCGAGCGGATCATTTTCGTCACCGGCGCGGTCGAGGATCATATGGCGGCGGTGATCACCGCCCAATTGCTGTTCCTCGAATCGGAAAATCCGAAGAAGGACATCTTCATGTACATCAACTCGCCGGGCGGGGTGGTGACGGCGGGGCTCGCGATCCACGATACGATGCAATATATCCGCCCCAAGATCGGCACCGTGTGCATCGGTCAGGCCGCGTCGATGGGCAGCTTCCTGCTCGCGGCGGGTGAGCCGGGGATGCGCGTTGCCCTGTCGAACAGCCGGATCATGGTCCACCAGCCGTCGGGCGGGGCGCAGGGCATGGCGGCCGACATCGAGATTCAGGCGCGCGAAATCCTGCGC
>JBKJTQ010000231.1:0-2563 GCA_046589895.1 Sphingomicrobium sp. | reverse complement strand
AACTCGGCGTTCGTCGCGGCGGTGGAGGGGCGCGACGCCGCCGAAGTCATCGCGCGCGGCACCGAATTGGTCGATGCGCCGGGCGGCGATAGCGCGCAGGTCGGGGCGCAGCGCGCGCTTGAGCTGGGCATGCCATACTCGCGCACCCAGCCCGCCACGATCGGCGAAGAGCGGCGGATGCTTCGCCTGGTGGACGTCCCCTTGTCGACTGGGGCGGTGGCAGGCTTTGCGATCGACATCCAGGATCTCGAAGACGTGCGGATCGAACTTGCGCGCCACATCGAATCGCAACGCGAACTCGCCGACCACATGACCGCCGGCGCGGCGCAATTCGACCTCGACTGCCGCCTCGACTTTTTCAACCAGCCGTTTGCGATCATGGCTCGGCTCGAACCCGAATGGCTTGCCGAAAAGCCGGAATTCGACCGCGTCCTGGAACGCATGCGCGAGATGAATCGCGTTCCCGAAGTACGCGATTTTCCGGCGTGGAAGGCCGAGCGCCGCGACTGGTTCATCAGTCCGGAAGAAACTATCGAAGAGGATTGGATTCTTGCCAGCGGCGACCATTTGCGAGTGGTCGCCCAGCCGCTTCCCGACGGCGGACTGCGGCTGATTATCGAGGACCGAACCGAACAGGTCCGGCTTACCTCGGCACGCGACACGTTGCTCAGGGTTCGCGCCGCGACCTTCGACAATCTGTTCGAAGCGATCAGCGTGTTCGCTTCGGACGGCCGGCTATACCTGTGGAACAGCCGCTTCCTCGAAGTGTGGTGCCTCGACGAGGGGTGGCTCGGCGAGCATCCCCGCGTCGACGAACTGGTTCCGGCGATGGCGCGCCGCTTGGTCAACCCGACCGCCGCGGCGCAGGTCCGCGAGATGGTCCGATCGACAACCAGCGGGCGCCAGTCCGGATCTGGACGGTTGTCGATGACCGACGGCCGCCATTTCGAATTTTCCGCTGTCCCCCTGCCCGACGGAAATTGCCTGTTCACGATGATCGACGTCACCGATTCAACGCGTATCGAGGCCGCGCTTCGCGAACGCGCCACCGGGCTTGAGGAGGCCGATCGGATCAAGACCGACTTCGTCGCCAATATGAGCTACGAACTGCGCACTCCGCTGACCTCGATCGGTGGGTTCGCCGAGATGCTCAGCGCGGGCTACGCTGGCAAGCTCGCGCCCGCCGCGGCCGATTATGTCGGAGCGATCCTGGAATCGGTTGCGCGGCTGTCGAAGCTGATCGACGACGTCCTCGACCTGACCCGCGGCGACACCAGCGGGGTCGTTCTCGAACGCGAGCGGATCGACCTCGGCGGGCTGTGCCGCTCAGTCGGGGAATCGCAGCTCGGCCGCGCCGCCGACAAGCATCAGACGCTCGAGATCGTCATCGACCCGGCCACCGGGATCGTCATCGGCGATGCGCGCCGGCTGCGCGAATCGGTCGAGCATCTGATGCGCAATGCGGTCGCTTACACTGACGAGGGCGGGCAGATCATGCTCCGCGCGACGGGCACGAACGATGAAGCGAGCATCACCGTGCTCGACAATGGACCCGGCATCACGGCCGCGGATCAGGCGATGGTGTTCGACCGCTTCCATCGCGCGATCGGCAGCGGACATAGCGACGCCGCGCTCGGTCTCGGCCTCCCGCTCACCCGGCAATTCATCGAAGCGCATGGCGGGAAGGTTGAGCTTGTCTCGGCGGTAGGAGAGGGGACCGCGGTGACGCTGACCATTCCGCGCGCACTGTCATGATCCTCGCCGACGAAGCCGCCACACGCGCGATCGGCGCCACGCTTGCCCCGTTGCTCAAGATAGGCGACGTGATCCTGCTCGACGGGCCACTCGGCGCAGGCAAGACTACGCTCGTGCGCGGACTGATCGAGGCGCTGGGGCATGACGGCGAAGTGCCGAGCCCGACCTTCGCGATCGTCCAGCCCTATGACGATCTGCCCCTGCCGCTGTGGCACGTCGACCTGTACCGCATCGCCGACCCGTCCGAACTCGATGAGCTTGGTCTGGACACGATCTTCACCGACGGGGTGCTGGTGGTTGAATGGCCGGGTCATGCCGGCGAGGACGCATGGCCGCCGAGCGCGCTCGCTTTATCGCTTGCGGCAAGCGACGATGGCGCGCGCGTCTTGACAGCCACGCCGGGACACGGATGGGAGGAACGATGGCCGCCCCGATGATTCCCCCCGCATTTGTCCCCGACTTTCTCACCTCCTGTGGCTGGGGCGGAGCGCGGATCGAACCGCTCGCGGGTGACGCCAGCTTCCGCCGTTATTTCCGTATCGTCCACGATGACGGGCGCCGCGCGGTGCTGATGGACGCGCCTCCGCCGCACGAGGATCCGCGCCCATTCGTCGCGGTTGCCGAATGGCTCAACGCGATCGGGTTGTCGGCGCCCGAGATTCTTGCGCGCGACCTCGATCGCGGGTTGCTGTTGCTCGGCGATTTCGGTGACGACCGCCTTCGCGAGCGGCTCGACGCGGACGATGGGCGCGAGGCCGATCTCTACGCCGTCGCCACCGATGTCCTCGTCCATCTCCATCAGCATCCG
>JBKJTQ010000288.1:0-2736 GCA_046589895.1 Sphingomicrobium sp. | reverse complement strand
GCGCTGCTCGCACGGCGCTTCGACTTCATGGACGCCGCGGCGCGGATCAAGCCCGAGCGCGCGGCAGTGCGCGACGAATGGCGCAAGGCCGACGTCAAGGCCAAGGTCGATGCCGCCGCCGCTGACGCGGGGGTCGACCGCGAGCTGGTCGCGCGGCTCTACGAGGATCTGATCGAAACCTCTATCGCGCACGAACTGTTTCATTGGGACATCATTCGCGAGGCGTAAGCGAACCGCGTGGGCGCGGTTTGCCAAGGGTGCGGATCATCCCGCGCACCGCCTTTACCTCGCGGCTCGACCATGCGGGCTTGGACATGATCGTGCGGATCATGTGGCGCGTCACCTGGGTGCGTTCGGGGGGGTGAAAATATCCCGCGGCGTGGAGGTCCTGGTCGAGATGGCGGATCAGGCCTTCGAGCTCGGCCATCGGCGCGGGCGGCTCCATGTCCTTGACCGTCGGCTGCGCCAGCGCCGCGCCGCGCGACCATTCATAGGCCAGCAGGATCACCGCCTGGGCGAGGTTAAGGCTGCCGAAATCGGGATTGATCGGGACGGTGACGATCTTGTTCGCGAGCGCGACATCGTCGCTTTCGAGCCCGGAGCGCTCGGGACCGAACAGAATTGCCGAGCGGCCGCCGCACGCCAGTATATCGCGCGCCATTTCCTCGGGCCCAACCGCAGGCTTGATCAGGTCACGGCGGCGCACGGTCGAGGCGAACACCAGCGAGCAATCGGCGATCGCATCTTCGACGCTGTCGAACAGCTGCGCATGCTCGAGCACCATATCGGCGCCGCTCGCCGCGGGTCCGGCATCGGGATTGGGCCAGCCATCGCGCGGGGCGACGAGACGCAATTCGATCAGCCCGAAATTGAGCATCGCGCGCGCCGCCTTGCCGATGTTCTGGCCCAGCTGGGGGCGGACGAGGACGATGATTGGTCTTCTTTTCGAGATGGGACCTTCCTTCGATACGCGGCCTTCGGCTTCGCTCAGTCCGCTACTCAGGATGAGCGGGTTGGAGGAGATGCGCAGCGCAGCATATACGCCCAAAAGCTCATAGCAATCTGTCTCGACGACGCTTCTCGGCTTCGCTCGCTGGCTCGACACGAACGGGGAGTGGGGCGTCCTCCCCCACCGCTTCGGCGATCTCGGCGAAGTCGCCGGCTTCGGAGAAGTCCTTGTACACGCTGGCGAAGCGGATGTAGGCGACGGGGTCGAGGGCTTTCAGACCGTCCATCACCGCCTGGCCGATGTCGCCGGTCGACACTTCGTCACCGCGGGTTTCAAGCTGGCGCTGGATGCCCGTGACCAGGCGGTCGATCCGCGCCGCGTCAATGTCGCGCTTACGGCAGGCGTGGCCGATCGCGCGCTCCAATTTGGCGCGATCGAACGGTTCGCGCTTGCTGTCCTTCTTGAGCACGGTGAGGTCGCGTAGCTGGACGCGTTCGAAGGTGGTGAAGCGCGCGCCGCAGCCTTCGCATTGCCGCCGCCGCCGGATCGCCGCGCCGTCTTCCGACGGGCGGCTGTCTTTTACCTGGCTATCTTCGTGAGCGCAGAAGGGGCAACGCACTCGCTAATCCTGGTAGATCGGAAAGCGCGAGCACAGCGCCCGGACGCGCTCGTTGACCTGACGTTCGACTTCACCATTACCTTCAAGGCCGTTCTTGCCGAGCCCATCCAGCACGTCGGCAACCATGTCGGCGATGTCCCTAAACTCCGCCTCGCCGAAGCCGCGCGTGGTGCCGGCGGGCGAGCCGACGCGGATGCCGCTGGTCTGCACCGGAGGCAGCGGGTCGAACGGCACCCCGTTCTTGTTGCAGGTGATGCCGGCGCGCTCGAGGCTCTCGTCGGCGTCGCGGCCGGTGAGCTTCAGCGGCCTGAGGTCGACCAGCGCGAGGTGGGTGTCGGTGCCGCCGGCGACGAGGTCGGCGCCGCGCTCCTTCAATCGACCGGCGAGCATCCTGGCATTGGCGATCACCGCTTTCGCATAGGTCTTGAAGCCTGGCTCGAGCGCCTCGCCGAACGCGACCGCTTTCGCCGCGATGACATGGACCAGCGGCCCGCCCTGCAGGCCGGGGAACACCGCCGAATTGACCTTCTTGGCGATCGCCTCGTCATCGGTCAGCACCATGCCGCCGCGCGGCCCGCGCAGGGTCTTGTGGGTGGTGGTGGTGACGACATGGGCGTGACCGAACGGGGTCGGGTGCTCGCCCGCCGCGACCAGGCCGGCGAAATGGGCCATGTCGACCATGAAGATCGCCCCGACCTCGTCGGCGATGGCGCGGAACTTGGCGAAATCGATGTGGCGCGGATAGGCCGAGCCGCCGGCGATGATCAGCTTGGGCTGGTTTTCTTGGGCGAGGCGGCGAACCTCGTCGAAATCGATCAGGTCGTCGTCGCGCCGCACGCCGTACTGAACGGCATTGAACCATTTGCCCGACATGGCCGGCTTGGCGCCGTGAGTGAGGTGGCCGCCCGCGTCGAGACTCATGCCGAGAATAACGTCGCCGGGCTTGGTCAGCGCCAGCATCACCGCGCCATTGGCCTGCGCGCCGGAGTGCGGCTGCACATTGGCGAAGCCGCAGCCGAAGAGCTGCTTGGCGCGCTCGATCGCCAGCGTTTCCACCACGTCGGACGGCGCACAGCCCTGATAATAACGCGGGCCAGGATAGCCTTCCGCATATTTATTGGTGAGCACCGAGCCCTGCGCCTCGAGCACCGCGCGGCTGACGATATTT
>JBKJTQ010000240.1:0-7785 GCA_046589895.1 Sphingomicrobium sp. | reverse complement strand
TGCTAAGCAGCGCCGAGGGCACGGGAAAGGCCGGCATAGCTTTGCGTGAGCAGCGCATCGGCTTTTGCCTTAAAGCCTTCCAGCAAGGCCCTTGCCGGTGTTGCGGCGGCAAGCGCGACCAGCGCCGTCCCCATCAGAACTTCACGACGCATCAATAATCTCCCGGCATGGACATGTCGAAGCTGTATTACTGATATAATACGGCTGTCAAGCGATGAGCGGGCCAGTCGTTTCGCGTCGTCAGCGCTGCAACCCGCTACTGTGGAGGCGTGCGGCGAGCCCCGACCAGCTACGCGCCCCCCGGTCGAGCCGGAACGGCGCCAATTTGCCCTCATCTGCCTCGCCGCGGCCGACGAGGAAGCTCGACGAGTCGGTCAATTCTCCCCCGCTCCAGCGATAGGTCGCGTTGATCGCGATGAGTGGGACGAGCAATTTGCGCCCCTCGACAACCAACGGCGCAAGGTCCTGCCCCGGCACCTCGATCCGGGCATTGATCGCGAAGCGGGCCATCGGCTGGATCGCCGGAACGCGCTCGCCTTCGCCCGCGGGTCGCATGAAGAAGCGCCCGACCTCGGCATCGACCTGCGGGCCCGCATTGATCAATTGCGCCTCGATCAGCACGTCGCGCGCCGGCGCGCTGCCGCGGTTGATGACGATGATGTCGAAGGTCAGCGCGGCACCCTCGGCCGCGTCGGTCTCGGCGCGGATCGGGATCAGCTCGAACTCGATCCGCGGCTTGAGGCGCAAGGCGAAGATGCCGTCGGGGACCGGCGGGGAAGGCGGGGAGGGAGCGGGAGATGGCGACGGGGTGATGGCGCGCGGAAGCGGCGGCGGCGCGACAACGGGCGCTGCGAGCAGTGCAACGGGATCGGCATGGTCGGCGGCGTATCGCTGTTTGCCTGGTTGCTGCCGGCGCCACCAAATGAACGCACCGCCAAGCGCAATGGCCAGCAGGGCAGCGAGCCACGGCCAATAGTTTGGGCCCGGGTCGTTGGCGGCAAGCGGTGCGTAAGTGGCGGGTTCGAGAGCTGGCGCGAACGACGGCTCGGCGGCGAGCGGCGCGGCGGTTGGCGGGGGCAAATCGATCGTCGCCGTGCCGGGTGCGGAATCGCGATCGGGCGCGGTGGTTGCCGGACGCGGCGCCGTTACCACGGGTGCGGGCGCGGCGGTCTCGCGCGATGCAGGTGGCGCGGTCTGGGTCGGAGCGGGTGTGCGCGCCCTGGGAGCGGGCGTCGGCGTCGGCGTCGCGGGCTGCGCCGGCCGGGTCACCGTCCCGTTGAGATTAAAGTCGCGCAGCGTCGGCGGGCCGACAGCATTGCCGGTTTGGGCCGGGCTTGGCGTCGGAGTTGGGGTCGTCGTATTGGTCGATTGCGCGGCGAGCGGCGCCGCTGTCAAAATGACCACCAACGCCACGCGTTTCACTAAACTTACGCGCCGTCGCGCCATTCACCGTCCTCAAGCTATTGTCTTGAAAGGCGCACCGCCCGCCCGGCGCGCCGTCGCCGCGCGTCATGGCGCGCGAGTTACCTCGACGCAAGCCGCTCGACGTTCAGGCCGCGTCGACCAGCCCAATTCCGTGTCGGACATCGCCACGATCCGAACCTCGGCCTCGCCGCTGATCTCGACCCGCCGCGATGCCGTCGACCCGCACTCAAGTATCAACGATGGTTCCGCAATTTAGCGGCATATTGACCCGCTTTGTGCGCATAATGCGCCGCCGACAGCGCCAGTGCCGATATTTCGGCCTCGGTCAGCGGCCGGATCGCGCGTGCCGGGGCGCCGACGATCAGCATTCCGGCGTCGAAACTCTTTCCCTCGGTCACCAGCGATCCCGCGCCGACCAGGCAATTGGCCCCGATCACCGCGCCGTTGAGAATCCGCGCCCCCATCCCGACCAGCGCCTGGTCGCCGATTGTGCAGCCGTGGAGGATCGCCTGATGCCCGACGGTGACTCGCGCGCCGATCGTCAGCGGCGCACCCGGGTCGCTATGCCCGACCGCGCCGTCCTGAACGTTCGATTCCTCGCCGATCAGGATTGGCGTATTGTCGGCGCGGATCACGGCGCCGAACCAGATGCTGGCGCGGGCGCCAAGCCGGACGTCGCCGATCAGGTCGGCCGACGGCGCCGCCCATGCCCCCTCGGCGAGCGTTGGGGCAAGATCGTCGAGAGCGTAAAGCGGCATTGTGACAAGCTAGTCCGAACTGGATGTGAGGTCGATGACCCCTTCGCAATTTTGCCCGAATCGGCTAAGAAGACACGTGCGCGTTGCTGCGGGTTGACGTTCCCGGGGGGAGGGGGGGAGAAGGACCGTGAGCGAAGCCGATCAGCCGAGACGCTCCGAACGCATCGCGCTAGTCGCCGAGGTCCGAGTGCGTCGCCGCTTCGACCATCGCTATACCGTCAATCTGCTCGATTTTTCGGCCGAAGGATGCCGCGTCGAACTGGTCGAGCGCGCGCAACCCGGCGACCTGTTGTGGATTTCGCTTCCTGGAATTCAAACGATCGAAGCCACAGCGTGCTGGATCGACGGATTTGTTGCCGGAGTGCGGTTCAAACAACCGCTTCACCCGTCGGTGTTCGACATGCTTGCGGCACGAATGACCAAGCCAGGCTGACGGCGCGATCGGGTTGGGGAGGCGGATATTCAGGCCGGCCGCCAACAAGCGATCCCGACCTTATGGAGCCCCACAGGAACGAAGAGGGCCTCGGATCACTGGAGATTTTGGTGCTGTGAAAGTTACGGCGGTTTTGCGCCCTTTGTGGCTATAGAATGGCGTTGCGAAACCGTGATCTTCGCCCGCTGGAGCCGCGATTAAGCGAACTGATCGCGGCGCTCGACGATTGCGAAGCGGGTGATGCTTGCCGCCGCGCCCTGGACATCGCGCTGGAGAATGGTCAGCCCGTAAACGTCCGCGGCCGTTTCGGATGCGATCGCCGCTCGTTCGTGATCGCCACCCTCGGCGACCTGCCGAGCTGCTTCGGCGGTGCTCGTTGCTTCCACCATCGCCAGATCACGCCTCGCGATGAAGGCGGCGCATTGGGCCAATGCCGCCTTGTGGCTGGCGACCAGCCGTATCGTCTCGATCCCGGCTCCTCGCGGCGCGAGCAAGTGCAAGCGAACGTCGAATTCTTCCTCTCCGATCGTGCGCAACTCGGGATGGGCCAGCAGGACGCGGACGGCGTCGATCGGGCCCGCGAGGTTGTTGCGGATAGGCAATATGCCGACGTCGGCCGAACCCTGGCATACCGCCGTGGCCACCGCTTCGAAGTCGGGCAGGGGCATCAGATCACACGTTGGCAAGAACTGTCGACAGGCTTCTTCCGAGACGCTGCCGCGGCCGCCCAGATAGGCGACCGTGCGCCGAGCCGGGGATATAATCATCGTGTTGCCTTCAGCGCCGCGGCGAAGCGTGCGACGAGGCGCATCGCCTGTTCGGCATTGAGCCGCGGATCGCAGCGGCTCTCGTACCGCCGCAGCGGATCAGCCTGAGCCACGGCGTCAACGCATTCGAGCACTGGGCGAGGCGTGACTTCAAGGTGGAGTCCGCCCGGGTTTACGCCGACCGAGCGCGCGATTGCGACAAATTGCTCGACTTCGGCGATGAGGTCGGGAACCAGCCGGGTCTTGACCCCGTCGACGACCAGATTGTTGCCATGCATGGGATCGCATAGCCACAGCGCGGGATGGCCCGAACGCCGCACCACTTCCATCAGCCCCCCCAAGCGGTCGGCGATCAGCTGATGGCCAAGACGGGCAACCAGCATGATCCGTCCCGGGGTCCGCATGGGGTCGATCCGGTCAAGCAGGACAAGCAGCTGATCGGGATCGATCGCCGGGCCGCACTTGATTCCGATCGGATTGGCGATGCCGCTGAGATATTCGACATGCGCGCCGCGCGGATCGCGCGTGCGGTCGCCGAGCCACAGGCTGTGCGCCGAGCGTGCCCACCAGCGGCCGTCGTTGGCGTCGAGGCGGGTCAGCGCTGCTTCGTAATTTAGCAGCAGCGCTTCGTGGCTGGTGAACAGGCTCGGCCGCGCCGCGTCGCCCCGCGTCCGATCCCGCTCGTTCAGCCATTCACCGACGCGACGCGATTGCGCATAAGCGTCTTCCAGTCGGCGCGGATCGGCGCTGCGATCGGCGGGCGAGGCGCCCGGACGATTGACCGCATCGCCGCGATAGACGGCAAGCTTCATCGCGCCATGTTGCTCGGTCGATGCCGATCGCGGCTTGGCATATTGGCCGCCAATCCGGCCGATGCGGATCGCCGCCGCGGCGCCATCTTTCTCCAGTTGTTGCGCAAGATCGTCGATCAACGCGCCCATCGCGAGCGTATCGTCGCGGGTCGAATCAATCGGCTCGGCGCAATCCCCCGCCTGGATCAACAGACGTTTCCCCTGCTCGGCCTCGACCAGCAATGCGCTCAGCGCGGCGGCCGCTTCGGTCGATACTATGGGGGTGGCGGATGCCAGCCGATGCTCAACCTTCGCGGCCAACGGCTGATCAGGATAAGCGGGCAGTTGATGGTGAACGCGGCGCTTCCAGCTCGTCGGGCTCCAGTCCGCCGGCGTTGGGTCAGCCTCCGCCGCGAGCCTGCCGATCGCCAGGGCCCAAGGGTGATCGACGCAATCGAGCTGAAATTGCCCGATAAGGTCGAGCTCGGGCACTGCGGAGGGCTGCAACTGGTCAGCGGGCATCATGAGAACGGCATCGCCGCTGCGCGCCGCTGCGATCGCCTCATCCTGATTTGCCGCCCAAGTTACCGGAACGCTGGACCCGAAGCGCGCGGCGGCCAAGTTGGCCAGCGCTCCGCGAGTCTTCTCCGCACTCCACAGAATGATGCGATAGGGGCGCTGGGACTGCGCGCTCAGCGACAGGATCGAGCGCCAGATATGAGTCACGTCGGCGGTCGGGACTCGTGACGCTCGCGCGGACAACCGCTCGACGATCTGCCGTTCGCGTAGTGGCCGGATGGGAAGTACGCTCGCTGGATCGCTTGCCTTGGCCCGCGTCACGCGGCTCACCGTTGCATAGCGTTGCTCAAGCAGGTCGAGAATCTGGTCATCGATGCGATCGATTTCGCCGCGCAATACGTCCAGCGCGGGCACGATCGGCGATACAATGGTGTCGAGATTTAGCTTCATTTTTGCCTCGCCGCGCTCGATCCGCGGAGGGAGGCGAGCGCTTAATTCGGGTTGTTCAGCAGCGGATCCGGCACCCCGTAGGAATGCCGGCCGGTAAAGTTCGCTGAGACCCGGTATCGAAGCATGAAGCGTGCAATCGCCTTCCCAGCAGCCCAAAATCGGGTGCTGAACGATTGAGTTGGCCGTTTCGAACCCCAGATGCAAGTTGGAAAATGATCCGAGCGCCGCGATGACAACCGACTGTTGCCTTGAAGCCTCAGCTTCGTGCAGCGCCGGTCGAGCGCGCCGGACATAGAGCCGCTCAACCACCTTCACATCGAATTCATCAAGCGACACCGCGCTGGCGAGACCGGCCGGGCAATTCCGAGCATCCAGCTCCGGCCAGCGCCTCCACACTGCTCCGAGGAATTCAGGGTGAGAGAGCCTCGAATCCGTGCTGGAGGTCGGCGATGAGATCATCCGCTCCTTCCAGCCCGACCGACAGCCGCAAAAGGTCGCTGGCTATTCCGGCTTCCGCTTGCGCTTCCGGAGGCATTCCGCGGTGGGTCATGGTCGCGGGCTTGCAGATTAGCGTAGAGAAGCCGCCGAGCGAGGAGGCCAGGCTGACCAGGCTCAGGTTTTTGAGGAATGTGGCGGTTGCGTCGGCGCCGCCGGATACGCGAAAACTGATCATGAAGCCAGGGCCTGCCTGCTGGGCCGCGGCAAGCGCATGTTCGGGATGCGAGAGAAGCCCGGGGAAAAAGGTTTCGACAACCTTGGCATGATTATCCAGCCAATCCGCAATCCGCCGGGCGCTCTGCTCCTGACGGTCGATCCTGAGGTTGAGCGTCCGAAGCCCGCGCAGGATTTGCGAGGCGTCATGCGCCGAACCGTATAATCCGGCGGCGTTTGCCCACCATTGGATATTCTCGACTTGGCCCGGATCGGCCGCCAGCAATGCGCCGCCAAACAGGTCGGCATGGCCGTTAAGGGCCTTGGTCGTGCTATGCATGACAAGGTCGCAGCCAAGCTCCAGCGGCCTCTGGCGACATGGCGTCGCGAGGGTGTTGTCGGCAATGATCATGGCACCAGCCGCCTTCGCTTCGGCGGCACGGCCGGCGATATCGGTGATCCGCAGCAGCGGGTTGCTGGGAGTTTCGATCCACACCAGTTGGGGCGACAGCCGCATCGCAGCGGAGAATGCCTCCTCGTCTCGCATGTTCACGAACGTCGCGGATAGCTTGCCCCCGTCCGCCAGCGCCTTGATCAGCCGATAGGTGCCGCCGTAGCAATCGTGCGGTGCGATCACGCTCGCTCCGGCGGGGAGCAACATTAGCGCCAAGAGCGCGGCCGATTGACCGCTGCTCGTGATCGCGCCCCCGGCTGCCCCTTCGAGTTCGCACAGCGCATCGAGCAACAGGTCGCGATTGGGATTGGCCGTCCGCGAATAGTCGTACTTTGGCTTGGTATCGGCGTCGGGCCAGCGATAGGTGTCGGAGGTCCACAGCGGCGGCGTGATGCTCGAATAAGCGAGATCGGCATCGGGGCGGGCTGCGGCGACGATCGTTGCAGGGTTGCGGCGCTTGGTCATCGGCTCATCGATCCAGGAACGGCTTGACCAGCCGACCGACCGCTACGGCCTCCTTCAGGAACATGTCGTGGCCGCACGGACAGTCGAGCAGGTGCACCTCGGTCGCTCCGGCCAGGCCGGCAGCAAGGCCGCTCGTCTGGCATGGCGGGACCAGCTGATCAGACATCGCTCCGATCAGCAAGGCCGGCGTGGCGATGCGGGACGGGTCGATCTGGTGCCGATCGATCGACCCCGAAAGACTGAGGAAGCGCTCGGGCGACATGACCGCGTTGAAGGCGTCGCCACGGGCACGCAGATAGGCTCCAGGCTCCGACATTTCGAGTGGATTTTCGCTCCCGATCCCGCCGCGGAACCGCTCGGCGAATTCGGCGGGCGTGCGGTAACTGAGCATCGCCATTCCGCGCGCAATCGACAGCGCCTCTTGGCCGGCCCCCCGCGCAATCCCGAGGGCAACGATCCGTCGCTGAAGCTCGCGTGTCGCGCTGGCCGCGGGATGAGGCTCGCCGCCGGCGGAGATGATGACTATTTTTCCGACCCGATCCGGAAAATGTTCGGCGAAGCTCAAGGCGACCATGCCGCCATATGAAGCGCCGACAATCGCGTGAAGACGAGGGATTGCGGCGGCGTCCAGCGCGGCTTCAAGCACATGAGCCTGATCTTCGCTCGAGGGAGCGCAGCGGCCGGTCGGATCAGCGGCAAAATCGAGGCCAAGCACGCGAAATCTGCACGGGTCGATCGCGCAGCCTTCGCCGACCATTCCAGCCCACCAGCCCGGTCCGCCATTTTCACCCCGAGAGACCAGGCGACTGCCCGAAATTCCGCCAAGCGCCGCGACCACCGGACCGCCGACGTCGCCCGTGATTCGGACTTGGGTTCGCTCACCGAACCGCCGCAACGAGGGAGGAAGTCGCACTTCGACATCGCGATGATCGGTTCGGACGCTCAACATCGGCGGCTAAGGCCGCATGCGCGATTATTAAACACTAGCCGCACGACCATTCCTCCACATCATTGGCGGGACGACGGCGGCTCGGGGTCCCGTTTTTTTGCCGGGCCGGCCGCATCGTCCCCC
>JBKJTQ010000061.1:0-9437 GCA_046589895.1 Sphingomicrobium sp. | reverse complement strand
GGTCGAGCATGCGATCCTGCACTTGCTCTACGCGCGCTTCTGGACTCGAGCACTTCAGCGGCTCGGCAAATTGTCGGTGAGGGAGCCATTTTTAGGTTTGTTCACTCAAGGTATGGTCACTTACGAGACCTATAGAAGCCCCGACGGCCGTTGGTTGGCGCCCGACGAGGTCGCCGTGGGCGAACGCGGTGCGACAATCGAGCGAGTGACCGGCGGGGCCGTTACCCGGGGCCGGATCGAGAAAATGTCCAAATCGAAACGGAATGTGATCGATTCGGACACTATAATCGATCGCTACGGCGCCGATGCCGCGCGCTGTTTCCTCCTGTCCGACAGTCCCCCGGAGCGCGATCTTGAATGGACCGAAAACGGCATCGAAGGTGCTGCTCGCCTCGTCCAGCGCGTGTGGCGGCTGGCGATGACGCCGCCGGGCCAGGAAGGCGAGGACAAGCCGCTGTTGCGCAAACTCCACCGCGCGATCGCCGCGACCGGCGAGGCGATCGAGGGGCTGCAGTTCAACAAGGCGGTCGCGGCGCTTTACGAGCTTACCAACGCGATTGAGAAAGCCGCACCATCGGCGAGCCGCGACGAGGCGATCCGCACTTTGCTGTTACTCGCCGCCCCCGCCGCGCCACACCTCGCTGAGCAGGCGTGGAGCGCGCGGGGAGAAACGGGAATGATCGCCGGCGCCGCCTGGCCGAGCCATGATCCTGCGCTGCTGATCGACGATGAAGTGACGATCGCTGTCCAGGTCAACGGCAAGCTGCGCGACACGATCATCGTCGCGCGCGGGCTTGCCAAGGACGCCGCCGAGGCACTCGCACTTGCGTCGCCCAAGGTAATGGCGCAGCTCGGCGGCAATCCCCCGCGCAAGGTGATTGTGGTTCCCGACCGGCTGGTCAATATCGTCGCATGATCCGCCGTGCCGCCCTCGCCTTGGCCCTCTTGCCGCTGATAGCCAGCTGTGCGCTCACCCCGATCTACGCGGGCGGCGCGGGCGGTCCGGTAGCGGTAGCACTCGCTGCGATCAGCGTGGCGCCGATTCCCGATCGCGCGGGCTGGCTGTTGCGCAGCGCGCTGGTCGACCGGCTGGGCGGCGAGAAGCAAACCGCGCCCTACCGGCTCGAGGTCGATCTCGACGATGACGTCAGCGGGTTCGGGATCCGCGGTGATCGCTCGGTAACGCGCGAGCGGCGAACGCTGCGCGCGCGCTATCGGCTCGTCCAGGCATCGAGCGGACTGGTGCTGCTTGACGCGACCGCCGGATCGGATGCGGGGATCGACGTCGTCTCCTCGCCATATGCAACGGTAGCAGCCGAACAGACCGCGCTCGAGCGGCTGTCGAGGGTCGTCGCTGACCAGATTGTGGCGCGGCTCGCGCTTTACGCATCGAGCCGGCCGATCGGCCAATGAAGGCGGTCAAGACAAGCCTTGGCGGCGCGCTCGACCGCCCGGCGGCTGGCATCCGCTTCTTCCTTTTCTACGGCCCCGACGAGGCGGGATCACGCGCGCTCGCGATGCGTCTCCTCAAAGGACTGGGCAATGCCGAGAAATTCGTCGTCATCGGCAGCGCGGTAAAGAATGACCCTGCGAGCCTTGCCGACGAAGCCGGTGCAATGGCACTGTTCGGCGGTGCGCGTGCTATATGGATCGAGCCCGCGGGAGAGGAAATCGTCGAGGGAGTGAGCGCGTTGCTCGACGCCGCGGCGAGCGAAAGCGCGGTGGTTGCTGTCGCGGGGGCGCTGCGCAAGTCTTCGGGGCTGCTCAAGCTTGCCGAGGCGCACTCCGCGGCGTTGGCGCATTGCTCCTACGTTCCGGAAGGTCGCGACATGGAGCGGGTGATCGGCGAGCTCGCGCGCGGGGTCGGATTGAGGATGTCTCCCGACGTGTCACAGCGTGTCGCCGCGGCGGCGAACAGCAACCAGGCAATTGCCGCGTCCGAACTTGAAAAATATGCGCTTTACCTTGGCGCCAGTGCCGCGAGTCCGCGCAACCTCGACCATGACACGCTCGATCTATTGTCCGCCGATGCGGCGGAAGGCAATTTCCTCTTGCTTGGCGACCTCGCACTGACGGGGAGGATGGAGACGCTGCTCGACGAGCTTCGGCGGCTTCCCCCCGGCGGCAATGAAGCGATCCCGGTGATCCGGGCTGTCCAGCGGCGTTTAATGATGCTCGCCCCACTGCGCGGCCGAGTCGAGCGCGGCGAAACTGTCGATGGCGTCTTGACGTCACTCGGTACAGCATTGTTCTGGAAAGATAAGTCGGTCGTCCAGCGAATGCTGTCAAGTTGGTCAGCCGAGCGTATTGCGCACGCCGCGGCGCGCGTTGCGACTCTCGAACGGCAATTGATGCTGAGCAAGGCGCCCGAGGAGGCGAGCGTGGCCGAGACGCTGATCACTCTGGCCCGCGTCGGTCAGCGGCGTTAGGCGGGCAGTTAAATCGGCTCGCCCGACAGCCGTTGGCAGATAAGGTCGAGCTGGTCGAGGGTCGAATAGTGCAGCGCGACAGTACCGCCGCCTTTGCCGTGCGCGACCTTTACCCGGAGCCCGAGCAAGTCACCCAACTGACGCTCAAGCGCGGCAAGGTCGGCATCGACCGGGCGTACTCGCGCATCGGTCCCGCTTTCGGGCCTTGGCGGCTTGTTGGCCTTCGCCAATTGCTCGACCTGTCGCACCGACAGCCCGTCGCTGACAATTCGCGCGGCAATCTGCGACGCGTGAGGCGAGGTCGCGATGGCGCGGGCATGCCCCATACTGATATCGCCTCGCAACAGCAACAACCGTACATCTCCGGGAAGATCGAGTAGTCTCAACAGGTTGGCTACATGACTGCGTGACTTTCCCACGAGCCGGCCAACGTCGTCTTGGCTGTGCGAGAAATTGATGATCAATTTCTTATACGCTTCGGCTTCCTCGATCGCATTCAAGTCGGTGCGCTGGACATTCTCGATCAAAGCGACTTCGGCGGTCGCGGCATCGTCGAGTTCGCGCACCAGCGCCGGGATGCGGTGAAGCTGGGCCTTTTGCGCCGCGCGCCAGCGCCGCTCTCCGGCAATAATTTCATAGCCCTGGTCGACCGGGCGAAGCAGGATGGGCTGCAGCACACCCTTATTGGCGATCGATTGAGCCAACTCGTTGAGCGCGATTTCATCGAATTGCTGACGCGGTTGGTTGGGGTTGGCGCGGATCATCGCGAGTTCAACCTCGCGCACGCCGCCGCGCTCGACCTGGCCGCTGCCCTCGCGCGGCGCACGCACCGAATCCTCAAGCAGGGCCGAGAGGCCGCGTCCCAGCCCAGTCGCCTTCTTCATGCCGCCTCCGCAGTGACGAGCTGGGGCAAGCGCCCAATGATTTCCTTGGCAAGGCGCATATAGGCTTCGGAGCCGGGGCATTTGAGGTCGTAAATCAACGCCGGCAATCCGTGGCTCGGCGCTTCGCTCAGCCGGACGTTGCGCGGGACCACGGTTTCGAACACTGCAGTGCCAAGACAGGCGCGAACATCCTCTGCAACCTGCTGAGACAGATTATTGCGGCGATCGAACATCGTCAGCGCGACGCCGAGGATCGCCAGCGACGGGTTGAACGCGACGCGCACCCGCTCGACCGTCTGGAGCAATTGGCTGAGCCCCTCAAGCGCGAAGAATTCGCATTGCAGCGGGACCAGCAAATGGCGTGCCGCGACCAATGCATTGACCGTCAACAGCCCGAGCGACGGCGGGCAATCCATCATGACGATGTCCCAGCGGCCCTCGGGAGCTTCGCAAAAGGCCTGTTCGAGGCGGTGCGTTCGATCGCTCAAACTGACCATTTCGACCTCCGCGCCCGACAGATCGACGGTCGCGGGAAGCAGGTCCAGCCGCGGGACGCGGGTTGGCATCACCGCCTCCTCAAGCTTCATTTCGCCGAGCAGCACGTCGTAGGAGGAGCGCTTACGCATCGACTGCCCGACCCCGAGCCCGGTCGAAGCATTGCCCTGCGGATCGAGATCGACGAGCAGCACGTTCCAGCCGATCGCCGCGAGCGCGGTGGCGAGGTTGATCGCGGTAGTGGTCTTTCCTACCCCGCCCTTCTGGTTGGCGACTGCAACCCGGATCATCGCTTTCCCTTCCGCCGTACGCCCTCGGCGACCAGGATCATCGCCTCGTCGCTAGTCCGGCTTGGGACCAGCGTGAAGCTACCCTGCCACGACTGCTCGGCCGCTTCCAGTTCCTTCTTCGCGCTCCGCCCCTTGGGCAAGATCCAACGCGTCCCGCGTTGGGCCAAATGCTCGGTA
The DNA here is from genome assembly GCA_046589895.1 of Sphingomicrobium sp. Classification (GTDB taxonomy): domain Bacteria; phylum Pseudomonadota; class Alphaproteobacteria; order Sphingomonadales; family Sphingomonadaceae; genus Sphingomicrobium. The sequence continues at coordinate 5,162 of JBKJTQ010000061.1, read as the reverse complement.
ATCGAGAACAACTTCGACAATTCTGCGACTGCGCGGGCGGTAATATTGTCGAAATGCGCGGGAACGCGTTCGGCCTTCAGCTCGATGACCTCGGCGTCAAGCTCAAGCTCGGCGACCGCACGGCGGAGAAATTCGGCACGCCGCTTACGCGGCTCGATTAATGTCATCGGCATGCCGGTAACGATCGCGATGACAATCCCGGGAAGACCCGCCCCTGAGCCCACGTCGCACCAATTTCCCGTCTTTCCTAGCGCGGCGAGCTGGATCGCGTCCTCCAGGTGTCGCGAGTCGAAGTCTGCTGCCGAGGCGGGCGAAATAAGGTTCTGATACCTATTCTCGATGAGGACGAGCTGCTTGAACAGCACAAGCCTGCTCGCTGTTTCACGTGAAACAACGGTCACGCGGCAGCGCGAACAAGCGCGAAATGCAACGCTGAAAGCGCCGCAGGGGTCACTCCAGCAATACGGGATGCCTCGTCAATTGTGGAAGGACGTACCAATGACAACCGTTCGATCATCTCGCTCGACAGACCCGGAACCCGCGCGAAGTCGAACAAGACGTCGATATTCAACATTCGGTCACGCTGACGCGCGGCAAATTCGCGATCCTGCCGCTCAAGATAGGGTGCGTAGACAGCCTGATCGATTGCTTCCTGCATCGCGGGATTATCGACGTGCTTTTGCCGCAGCGCGGCCTCGACCTCGACGCGCCGAAGCCAAGCCCGCATCGGCTGACGACGAGGTTCCGCTTGACCGAGTTCTTCGGCGCTCACTACCGCCTCGACGGCCTCGAGCGATGCGCGATTGGCCTCGAGGCGTCGATTCACACGCGTGACTTGGCGCGCGTCGAGCAAGCCCGCCTCGATCGCGATCGGCCCAAGTCTCGTCACGGCATTATCGGCCCGCAGGTGCAGGCGGTGTTCGGCGCGCGCGGTGAGCATCCGATAGGGCTCGGTCACACCCTGGAGGATGAGATCGTCGATCATCACCCCGATATAACTTTGCGATCGATCGAAAATCACCGTGGAGAGGTTGCACGCACGGGCTGCGGCATTGGCCCCCGCGACCAGCCCCTGCGCCGCCGCTTCCTCATAGCCCGTCGTGCCGTTGATCTGGCCAGCGAGGAATAGGCCACCGACATTCTGATGTTCAAGCGTCGCAGTGAGTCGGCGCGGGTCGCCGTAGCGATATTCGACCGCATAGCCCGGTTCGACTATAACCGCGCGCTCAAGTCCCTCGATTGAGTGAATAAGTGCTTGCTGCGTCTCGACCGAGAGCGAGGTGGAAATGCCATTCGGATAGATGGTGAAGTCGTCGAGTCCCTCGGGCTCGAGGAAAATCTGATGGCCATCACGTTCACCGAAGCGAAGCACCTTGTCTTCAATCGACGGGCAGTAGCGCGGGCCGCGGCCTTCGATAACACCGGAAACGAGCGGCGAATCGGTCAGGCCTGCGCGAATGACGTCATGCGTCTGCGGGTTGGTTCGAGTAAGCGCGCAGGCGACCTGCGGAAGCGGAGCGATGAGGGGTTCGAGCGCGAGGGTCCATGGCCTGGAGTCGCTCGGCTGTGGAACGCATTTGGCCCAGTCGATCGTTCGGCCGTCGAGCCGGGGCGGGGTGCCGGTTTTGAGCTTTGCGGCGGCCAGCCCGAGCTCGGTCATTTGCGCTCCGAGTAGGCTCGCGGCAGCATCACCGACACGCCCACCACTCCAGCGATCGCGCCCACGAAACAGCATGGCTCCGAGGAAAGTTCCGGTCGCCAGAACCACGGCGCGAGCGGTGATCGACCGGCCGTCGCTCGTCACCGCGCCGGTGCACTCGCCGTGCTTGATCGATAGCGCTTCGATTGTGCACTCGACCAGCCCAACGTCATGCTTGGCAAGCAAAATTCTGACAGCTTCCTGGAACCGGCGACGATCGGCTTGGACGCGCGGGCCGCGAACGGCGCTGCCTTTGCTCGCGTTCAGCATACGGCGATGAATCGCCGCTTGGTCGCCAGCACGCGCAATGACCCCGCCGAGCGCGTCTACTTCGCGCACGAGGTGCCCCTTACCGACACCGCCAATCGAAGGATTGCACGACATCCGACCAATGTCGCCGCGCCCGAACGTTGCCAGTTCGACACGCGCCCCGCGACGAGCTGCGGCGGTAGCCGCCTCGATTCCTGCGTGCCCAGCACCAATTACAAGAACATCCAACATGCCTTGAGTCCTTAGGCGCGCGGCCCGCTAAAATCAAAAAATTGGTGTGTTTCACGTGAAACAAAGGGGCGGTTATCCCATTGCGACATGCCGAGGGGAAAATCCTAACTAACTATTTGCCGAGGCAGAAGCGTCCGAACAGGGCGTCGAGCAATTGCTCGACCCCGACAAGTCCCGAGACCTGATCGAGCGCGCGGCGGGCGAGGCGATATTCTTCGGCGATGAGGACGGGATCGCGCAGATCGTACGCGCTGGCGAGCGCGGCGCGGGCATCAGCGAGGAGTGCGGCTTCGCGCTGGTTAAGCCCAGGTTGCTCACTGTTTGGAAGGATACCGGCAGACTGCGCCACGATCCACGCCTTGACATCGTCGAGGCCCTCGCCGTCAACCACCGATACGCGCCACCCCGCGCGGGTGGCATGGAGATCGGCCTTGCTGGTGATGAGCAGGCAGCGTGGGTGCAAAGGCTGGCTGGCGCTTGGTCCCAGCCACAACAACAAGTCGGCGCGTCCGATCTCGCGCTGTGCGAGTTCAATGCCGATTTGCTCGACCTCTCCCTCGGCCTCGCGCAATCCCGCCGTATCGACGAGGGTCAGTGGAATTCCGTCAATGCTGAGTGGAACTTCGATGACGTCGCGCGTCGTCCCCGCGATCGAGGTGACGATCGCGCGCGCCTCCCCCGCGAGCGCATTGACAAGGCTTGACTTGCCCGCATTGGGCGGTCCGGCGACGACCAGGCGGACACCGTCGCGCAGGCGTTCTACGCGTGGGGCGGTCAATAATGAGTCGAACGATCGGAGGAGGGCGTCAATACGGAGCGATGGATCATGGCTCGAACCGCCATCCTCTTCGTCAGCATAATCAATCGCAACTTCCGCCTCAACCGAAAGGTCGATCAATTCGGCTCGCCAATGCTCGATCTGGCGCCGCAGCCCGCCCTCGGCGCGGAAAAGTGCGCTTTTGCGCTGGGCTTCACTTTCGGCCTCAAGCAGCTCGGCGAGCCCTTCGGCCTGGGTCAGGTCTATCCGCCCGTTAGCGAGCGCTCGGCGGGTGAATTCGCCCGGCTCCGCGAGGCGCACGCCGGGCCGCGAGACCAGCGCATCGATCAACGCCGCAACCACAGCTTTGCTACCATGGCATTGATATTCCACGATATCTTCACCGCTACTGGTGTCCGGCCCAGGAAAATAGACAAGCAGTCCGCGATCGAGCAATGCCCCATCGTCGGGGTTGCGGAAGGTGCGCAGGCTGGCGCGGCGCGGCGGCGGAAGCATTCCCGCAATCGCCCCCGCCGCGGCGCGCGCGTACGGCCCGCTGGTGCGGATCACGGCGATCGCCGCGGGAAGTGCCCCGCTCGACAGCGCGACGATTGTGTCGCCCGTCGCGCCTGCCATCAGCCGAACAGCGGCGCGACGTCGTGCCAGCCCTCCCAGATCATCTTGCCCGCGACATAGAGAATCACGAGCAGTCCGACATAGGCGATCCACCGATAGCGTTCGATATATTTGGCGATGACATTGGCCGCGAGGCCCATCAGACCAACCGCGAAGATCAGCCCGACGATCATGATCCCGGGATGATCGCGCGCCGCGCCCGCGACTGCGAGCACATTATCGAGGCTCATCGACACGTCGGCGACGGCGACCGCCCACGCGGCGGCGGCGTAGCTCTTCGCGGCGCGCACTCCGCTACGCTCGTCCCCCGCGATTTCGGGGCTTCCGGCGCTTTCGCCAATCCCATGATGGAGTTCGCGGTACATTTTCCAGGCGACCCACAGCAGCAATATCCCCCCAGCCAGGATCAGCCCGACGATCTGGAGCAATTGGGTGACGAGCAAGGCAAAGGCGACGCGCAGAACCAGCGCGGCGAGCACGCCGATCAGGATGACCTTCCTACGCTGCTCGGCAGGGAGCCCGGCGGCAAGCGCGCCAACGACGATCGCATTATCGCCGGCAAGGACGAGATCGATCATCAACACCTGGATGAAGGCCGAGAAAGCGCCGGGCGAGGTGATGTTCGAAAAATCGTGGACGATCGCCGCCCACATGTCGGTCAGCGAGCCGAGGCCACCGGCAGCGGGTGCGGCGGCGAGTAACAGGTCAATCATCATGGAGTCCCTGATTTTGTCCGTCGGGCGGCCAATGCATCAACGCCCGATTATGTCCCCGAGGGCAAGACCGAACCGCATCAAACGGGCCGGATATGGCGGCTCAGTTATTGGTTCATGCTAGCGAAGAAATCCTCGTTCGACTTGGCGTCCTTCATCTTGTCGAGCAGGAATTGCATCGCGTCGATCGTGCCCATTTGCATCAGGATCCGGCGCAGCACCCACATCTTGCTGAGCGTTGCCTGGTCGACGAGCAATTCTTCCTTGCGCGTGCCCGACTTGCCGACGTCGAGCGAGGGGAAGATGCGCTTGTCGCTGACCTTGCGGTCAAGCACGATTTCGCTGTTGCCGGTGCCCTTAAACTCTTCGAAGATCACTTCGTCCATCTTCGATCCGGTGTCGATCAAGGCCGTGGCGATGATGGTCAGCGAGCCGCCTTCCTCGATGTTTCGGGCGGCGCCGAAAAATCGCTTCGGCCGCTGCAGCGCATTGGCGTCGACGCCGCCGGTCAGCACCTTGCCCGATGAAGGGACAACGGTGTTGTAGGCCCGGCCCAGGCGCGTGATCGAATCGAGCAGGATGACGACGTCGCGGCCGTGCTCGACCAGGCGCTTGGCCTTCTCGATCACCATTTCCGCGACCTGCACGTGGCGGGTCGCCGGCTCGTCGAAGGTCGAGGAGACGACCTCGCCCTTCACCGAGCGCTGCATGTCCGTCACTTCTTCCGGACGCTCGTCGATCAGCAGGACGATCAGGTAGCACTCGGGATGATTGGTCGCGATCGAGTTCGCGATGTTCTGCAGCATCACGGTCTTGCCGGTGCGCGGCGGCGAGATGATCAGCGCGCGCTGGCCTT
>JBKJTQ010000191.1:0-6567 GCA_046589895.1 Sphingomicrobium sp. | reverse complement strand
GTCGTCGACCGGCAGCGAGGCCAATGGCTCGGCGCGCGTTCGCGGCATCGGCACCGTCGGCGACAATCCCGGGCTCGAAAGCTCGGTCGCGGTGTTCATCGACGGCGTCTATCGCTCGCGCTCGGGTATCGGCCTCAACGAGCTTGGCGAAATCGAGCGGATCGAAGTGCTGCGCGGGCCGCAGGGCACGTTGTTCGGCCGCAATGCCTCGGCCGGACTGATCAACATTATCTCCAAGAAGCCGTCTTTCACCTTCGGAGGCTATGGCGAAGCGACGATCGGCAATTATAATCTGCGCCGGGTCGCGCTGGGCCTGACTGGGCCCTTGTCCGATGGCCTCGCCTTTCGCATCGACGGCGTCGGGGTGAAGCGCGACGGTTTTTACGAGGACGTCAACAACGGCATCGACATCAACAACCGCAAGCGCTTCTTCACGCGCGGTCAATTGCTGTTCGAACCCGATGATGCGCTCAGCATCCGCCTGATCGGCGATTATTCCAAGCGCAACGAAAGATGTTGCGCGGCGGTCTACGTGAATAATGATATTAATTCGAACGTGGGCGGGTTGAACGACCCGGCCCAGAACAACATCGTCCGTGTAATTCGTGATCTCGGTCAGAACCTCGATGCCTTCAACGACCCGTACAATCGCGATGTATCGGTTACGCGCGGGCGTGGTTTTAACGGCAGGACCAAAGACGGCGGTATTTCGCTCCAGGCTGACTACGACTTCGGCGGTGCAAAGATCACCTCGATCACCGGCTATCGCGGTTACAAGGCATCGCAGGGCGCGGACTTCGACTATAGCACCGTCGACATCCTTTATCGCGCCGACGACGACAGCAGCTTCCGTCGCTTCCGCACTTTCAGCCAGGAACTTCGCCTGCAAGGCTCGGCCTTTGCCAAAAAACTTGACTGGCTGGTCGGCGGCTATTTCGCCAATGAAGATCTCAAGCTTCGGGACACGCTCCGCTTCGGCAGTCAATATGGTCAGTTTGCGGCGTGTCGCGCGGTCACGGGTGCATCGCTTGCCCCCTTCTACAGCCCGACATCGGTTGGTTGTCTCAATCCGCTCGCGCGTCCGGCGATTTCTGCTTCGCTAGGCGGCGCCGGGCCGCCGCTCTTGGCCGCGATCGACCGCCTCAGCTCGATCAGCGACAAGGGCAGCACGGGCGATGTCTACGACCAAAACGCCCGCAACTTCGCCGTGTTCACGCACAACATCTTCCATGTCACCAACAGGTTCGACGTTACTGTCGGGTTGCGTTATACCAACGAACGCAAGAAACTTGATGTCACTTTTAACAACGACAACGTCGTCTGCGTCCAGAACCAAGCTGCAATAGGCGGCTTCCTTGCCGTGCCGGCGCTTGCTCCCACGGCCGCGGCAATCATCGCGCTTAGCTGCCAAGGCAATACGACGTCCGAACTCAACGGAGTCAGTATCAACGGCAAACGCAGCGAGCATCGCCTGACCGGAACCGGCGTGCTGTCGTACAAGGTAACCGACGACCTGTTGACCTACGCCAGCTACTCGCGCGGGTATAAGGCGGGCGGGTTCAACCTCGACAAGTCCGCGTTGAAGTCGCCGGTCCCGTCTTTCGCTTCGCGGGGCGGGGCCCAGGCACTGGCACAAGGGCTCCAGTTCGATCCCGAGATCGTCGATGCGTTCGAACTCGGTGCCAAATATTCGGCGGGGGGGCTGACCTTGAACGCCTCGCTGTTCCGCCAGCAGTTCAAGAACTTCCAGCTCAACACCTTCGACGGCACGGTGTTCATCGTTCAGAACGTCAATGGCTGCACCGATGATCTTGGCGGCACAGACGCGGATCAGGCGAGGTTCGCGACTGCGCCCAACTTCAACGCCGGCGCCGCCGTGACCGGCGCCTGTGACAAGGACAATGTCGGCTATGGCGTCCGTTCGCAGGGCGTCGAGCTCGAATCGTCGTATCGCCTGATGCGCGACCTGCGCCTCAATGCAGGCGTGACCGTATCCAAGACCAGCTATCGCAGCGATATCGTCGGCAACGACAGTGGCGCGCCGCTCAGCCCGGCGCTGCGGCAGTTGCCGGGTCGCCGCCTGTCGAATGCGCCTGGGTTCGTCGCCACGGGAGCGATCGCCTACACCCCCGCGATCGGATCGAGCGGGCTTTCGGCCCTGTTCTACGTCGATGGTCGCTATTCGTCGAAATATAACACCGGCTCCGACCTGTTTCCGCAAAAGGCGCAGGAAGCCTACACGGTGGTCAATGCGCGTCTCGGGCTGCGTGGCCCGGACGAGGCATGGGGCATCGAAGTGTGGGCGCAGAATTTGCTCAAGAAGGATTATGCGCAGATCGCGTTCAACTCACCCTTCCAGGAAGGCGGCGTTACCCCTGCCTTCACCGATCCGCAATTTCCCGGCGGCCGGCAGATTTTTTCGGCCTACCTTGCCGAGCCGCGCACTTATGGCCTGACGCTCCGTGGCCGCTTCTCGGCGCCGCGGCCCACGCCGGCGGCCTATGTTGCACCGCCGGCTCCGCCGCCCCCGCCGCCAGCCACACAGACCTGCCCCGATGGCAGTGTTATCCTCGCCACCGATGTTTGTCCGGCAATCCCCGAGCCGGTAGCTCCGCCGCCGCCAGCGGCGGTGCCCGAGCGCGGCTGATCTGGCTATGACAAGGCTGGAAAGGGCCTCGCCACCCGGCGGGGCCCTTTTTCATGTCCTATGGGTCAGGCGGCGGCGGCGAGGAGTGCGGCGCGCAGCCCTATGATCGCGGCGCGATCGAGCTTACGGCCCGCGGCACTGGTGATGTAAAATACATCGACGGCGCGCTCGCCATAAGTTGCGACATGCGCCGAGTGAAGCAGGTGGCCCGAATGGTGGATCGCGTGGGCGAGCCGCGCGAGCAGGCCGGGCCGGTCGCGCGCGTTGACTTCGACCACCGTGGTACGGGTCGAGGCCTGCTCGGCAATCAGCACCGACGGGGCGATCGCAAACGCCCGCTCACGGCTCGACATGGGGGTAGTGGCGGGGGGCGGCTCGGGGTCGTCGTGGTCAAGCGCGCCGACCACCGCCTTGACCAGCCGTGCGCGATGCCGCAGGTCGCCATAGCCATGGCCGCGCGCGTCGGTGACGAGCAGATTGTCGAGTGCCATGCCATCGCGCGTGGTATGAATTCGGGCCTCGACCACCGACGCCCCTCCCGCTGCAAGCCCCGCGACAATGCGATAAAAAAGTCCCGGCGCATCGGGCGCGAACACCGACAGCCGCGTTGCGCCCGATGCGGGGTCAGGCTCGGCATGAACCGAGGCGACGGAATGGCCGATGCGTGCTTCGGCGGCGGCGATCTGCCGCGCATTGGCAAGCTGCCATTCGGGCGGCTCGGCGAGCCAATAGCTATCGGGCAGCCGTTTGGCCTGCGCGCGCGCTGCGGCGCGGGTCCAGCCCAGCTTGGCGGCGAGCGCGGCGTGGCGATCGGCGACCTGCTCGGACCGTCCGCGCTGCTTGTGGCCAAGCCGCAGCCGCTCCTCCGCGGCGTCGAACAAAGCGCGCAGTAATTGGCGCTTCCACTCGGTCCACGTCCCCGGGCCGACCGCGCGAATATCAACCACGGTGAGCATCAGCAGCAATCGCAGCCGCTCGGGACTCTGGACCGTGCGGACGAAGTCGTCGAGCGTCTTTGGATCAGCAAGATCGCGGCGAAACGCGGTATTCGACATCAACAGATGCTACCGCACAAGCCACGCTACGGTCTCGGTTTCACCCGCATCGAGCCCGAGCCGCGGGCACAGATCAAGCGCGATCTCACTCCCTAATTCGCTATGATCCCCGCCGCGACCCTTGGCGATGTCGTGCAGCAGCACCGCGACGTATAGCGTGCGCCGCGACGCGATCTGCTTGAACAAGGCGGTCGACAGCGGATGGTCCTCGGACAACTCACCGCGCTCGATCGCCGCAGTCAGCCCAATCGCGCGGATGCTATGCTCGTCGACGGTATAATGGTGGTACATGTCGAACTGCATCTGCGCAACGACGCGCCCGAAGTCGGGAATGAAGCGCCCGAACACTCCGGCCTCATTCATCCACCGCAAGACCAAGTCGGGGCGCTCCTTGTTGGTCAGCACGTCGAGGAAGAAAGCATTGGCGGCGGGGTCCTCGCGCACCTCGTCGGCGCGCCGCGCATCGCGCGCTGCGGCGCGCATCGCGGCGGGGTGAATCTCAAGGCCATCACGAGCGGCGAGCGCGAACATTTCGACCAATCGCGCGGGCCGTTCGGCGAACCAATCATCGCGCGGGATCGTCAGTCGCCCGCGGTCGAGCGCAAAGCCGTCGAGCCGCCCCGGCCGCCGCTTGAGCCACGGCAGGGCGAAGCGGCGGTTCTTCTCGGCTAATTGCTCGTCGAGCTGAGCGAGGAATAGCCCGGTCAGGTCGCCGACCACCTTGGCGTTCAAAAAATAGAATTGCATGAACCGCTCGACCGCCGATTTCCCGGGCCGGTCGGCATAGCGCATCGCGCTTGCGATCGTGCGCTGCATGTCGAATCCGAGCCGTTCCTCGGCCCTCCCCGCGGCGAGGTGGAGATGGCAACGCACCGCCCAGAAGAAACGCTCGGCGCGTTCGAAGCGGCGGAATTCGGCGGCCGTGAACAGGCCTTTCTCGACGAGGTCGGCGGGGCGCTCGACCCCGAACGCATATTGGCCGATCCAGTAGAGCGTGTGGAGGTCGCGCAAGCCCCCCTTGCCGTCCTTGACGTTGGGCTCGACGACATAGCGGCTGTCGCCCATGCGGCGGTGGCGCTCGTCGCGCTCGGCTAACTTGGCGGCGACATATGCGCGCGCGCTGCCGGCGACGACCTCGCTCCGGAAGCGGCGGATCGCTTCGCCGGCAAGCGCTTCGTCGCCCCAGATCCAGCGCGCCTCAAGCATCGCGGTGCGGATCGTCATATCGCCGCGCGACAGGCGGACAACCTCGGCGATCGTCCGCACCGACTGGCCGACCTTGAGCTTTAGATCCCACAGCAGATAGAGCAGTGCCTCGGCGACCTGCTCGCACCATGGCGCGCGGTGGTCGCCGACGAGCAACATTAGATCGACATCGCTGTACGGCGCCATCTCGCCGCGCCCGCTCCCGCCAAGCGCGACGAGCGCGATACGCTCGCTCTTGCTCGGATTGGGATTGGGGTAGAGTCGCGAAGTGACGAAATCGAATGCGAGGCGGAGCAATTGATCGTGAAGGAAGGCCGTCGCCGCCGCCGCGCTCCGCCCGCGCCCCGGAGAAACTTCAAGCCGCCGCGCGACCTCAGCGCGGCCTGACGCAAGCGCGTCGCGTAGCAGCTCGGTGGCCGCGGGGAGCACTCCCTGTTCGGGTAGAGCCGCCAGCGCATCGGCGAGCGCCCGGCGGTCAATGATCGCGCGCCGATCGGCGATCAGCTCGAAGCGCGGAACGGGCATCAGTCCTCGCGCCCGATCCGCTTGAGCGCGTAGAGCGCGTCGAGCGCCTCGCGCGGGGTGAGCGCGTCGGGATCGATCCGCCCGAGCGCGTCGGCCAGCAAGTCGCGAGGCGGGTCGGGGGCGGCGGTGGCAGTCGCGAACAGGGGCAAATCGTCGAGCCCCGCGGCGACCCCGCCGGTCGCATCGCGGCCTGCCTCCAACCGCGCGAGCACCCACTTGGCGCGCGCCAGCACGAGCGGTGGTACGCCGGCGAGCTTGGCGACGGCTATGCCATAGCTGCGGTCGGCGGGTCCCGCGGCGACTTCGTGGAGCAAGACGAGGTCGCCTTTCCATTCGCGCGCGCGGACATGGTGCAGCGACAGCGCGTCTAGCCGGTCAGCGAGCCGGATGAGCTCATGATAATGGGTCGCGAACAGGGTTCGGCAACGCAGCTGGTCGTGCATTGCCTCGACCACTGCCCAGGCGATCGCCAGACCATCGTAGGTTGAGGTGCCGCGCCCGATCTCGTCGAGGATGACGAGGCTGTTGGGGGTCGCCGAGGCAAGGATCGCGGCGGTCTCGACCATTTCGACCATGAAGGTCGATCGCCCGCGCGCTAAATTGTCGGCCGCGCCAACGCGGCTGAACAGGCGATCGACAATCCCGATCGTGGCGCGAGCGGCGGGGACATAGCTTCCCGCCTGGGCAAGCAAGGCGGCGAGCGCGGTCTGGCGGAGGAAGGTCGATTTGCCTCCCATGTTGGGACCGGTGATCAGCCACAACCGGTCGCCCTGCACAAGCGCGACATCGTTGGCGACGAACCGCTCGCCGCCAGCGCGCAACGCCTCTTCGACCACCGGGTGGCGCGCGGCGTCAAGTTCGAGGCATGGCTCATCGACAAGGCGCGGCAGGCACCATTGCCCTTCGGCGGCGCGCGCGGCGTGGCTTGCGGCGACGTCTATCCGTGCAATCGCGTCGGCGGTGGCGGCGATGCGCGGCGCGACGGCGACGGCGCTTGTCGTCAGCGCTTCGAAATGCGCGGCTTCGGCTGCGAGTGCATGTGCCCCGGCCTCGACCACGCGGCTCGCCTCGGCATGGAGTTCGGGCGAGTTGAACCGCACCACCCCGGCCAGCGTCTGGCGGTGAGTGAAGCCG
>JBKJTQ010000148.1:0-4516 GCA_046589895.1 Sphingomicrobium sp. | reverse complement strand
AGCAGCCACAGCTGGCGATAGCGCGGCCAGTCAGGGCGCCACCAGCGCCCGAACAGATGGAAGCGGCGGAACTGGCGGTCGGTGATAATCACCGCGGCAAGCGCGAGCGCGAGCAGGCTCCACACGATCGAGCTCGCCAGTCCGCCCCCGAACAGCCCCATCGCGGGAAAGCCCAAATGGCCAAAGATCATCGCCCAGCCGAGGCCTGCGTTGAGCAGAATTCCCACGAGGCTGATCACAAGCACCCAGCCGGGGCGCTCGAGCGCCGAGACGAAATTGCGCATCGCCTGAAAGACGAGGAACGGGAGCATCGACCACATGTAGCCGCGCAGGAAGGTCCCCGCGCCGCGCGCGAGCCCGGGGTCCTGCCCAAGGCTGACGATGATCGGGTTGGCATACCACAGGATCAGCCACACCGGCGGGGTGACGGTCGCTATCAGCCACAAGGATTGGCGAAAGGTGCGGCGCACCTCGCGAATATTGTTCGACCGCCGCCCGAGCGCTGTGGCGATCATCGGCGAGGAGGCGGTGAGCAGCCCGAGGCAGATCAGGATGAGCGCGAAATTGAGGTTGAGCCCGAGCGCCGACGCCGCGAGCGGGCGAGCGCCCAAGCGCCCCATCAACAATACGTCGGTCGCCTGGATCAGCGCCATGGTGAGGTTGGCGAGGATCAGCGGCCAGGCGAGCGAAAGCGTGGCGCGGACTTCGGTGGTAAGGGGAGTGGAGCGCATCGGGGGGCGATAGCGGGGGTCGTGGGAAAGCGCGAGACGTGCTGACCCGATCGTCACCCCCTCACCTCTTGTCGAATAGCCCTGTCGCGGCCGCCCGCGCTTCGCTACTCCATCACCCAAGGAGACGATGATGCGGTTCGTTCGTGCGGTGTGGAAGTTGCTGGTCGGGGTCAAGGACGCGCTCGTCCTGCTGGCGATGCTGCTGTTTTTCGGGTTACTGTGGGCGGGGCTCAATGCGGGACCCAAGCCGATCGGCGAGGGCGTCCTGCTGGTCGACCTCGATGGCTCACTCGTCGAGCAGCCGGCACGGCAATCGGCGACGAGCCTGGTCGGCGCGGGGAGCCTGTCGCGCGAGCATCGGCTGCGCGACGTCGTCGCCGCGGTCGATGCCGCGGCGACCGACGACCGGGTCAAGGCGGTCGCACTCGACCTCGAACGCTTCGTTGGCGGCGGGCAGAGCGCGATTGCAACGTTGGGCGAGGCGCTCGACCGCGCACGACGCGCGGGCAAGCCGGTGATCGCATATGCGACCGGCTATAGCGACGACAGCTACCAGCTCGCGGCGCATGCCTCCGAAGTGTGGATGAACCCCTTGGGCGCGGTCGCGATCGCCGGGCCAGGGGGCAACAACCTCTATTTCAAAGGGTTGTTCGACAAGCTTGGCGTGACCGCCAACGTCTATCGCGCCGGCACCTACAAGGCAGCGATCGAGCCGTTCACGCGCAACGACATGTCCCCTGAGGCGCGCGCCAATGCGCAGGCGCTGGCGGGGGCGTTGCTTGAGACGTGGCGCGATGACGTGCGCCGCGCGCGCCCCGCCGCGGCGGGCTCGATCGACGCCTATCTGCGCGATCCGATAGCGGTGGTGCGCGCCGCGGGGGGCGATTTCGCGCGCGCCGCGCTGGCGGGGAAGTTGATCGACCGCGCGGGCGAGCGTCACGCGTATAACGCACGGCTCGCCGAGCTTGGCGGGAGCGTCGACAATGAGGCGATTCCCTATCGCCAGATTAAGCTGACCGATTATGTCCGCGACCTCGACCCGGCAAGCGCGCGCGGGCCGATTGGGGTGGTGACGATCGCGGGAACGATCACCGACGGCAAGGCCGGGCCGGGAAGCGCCGGCGGCGACAGCATCGCCAGCTTGATCGACGAAGGCGTCGCGAGCGGCAAGTTGAAGGCGCTGGTGGTGCGAATTGACAGTCCGGGCGGGTCGGTGATGGCTTCCGAAGTGATCCGCCAGGCGATCCTCCACGCCAAGGCCAAGGGTCTTCCGGTGGTCGCATCGATGGGCAATGTCGCGGCCTCGGGCGGCTATTGGGTAGCGACCCCCGCTGATGCGATTTTCGCCGAGCCCTCAACCGTGACGGGGTCGATCGGGGTGTTCGGGATCCTGCCGAGCTTTCAGGGCAGCATGGCCAAGCTCGGGCTTGCCGCCGACGGGGTTCAGACGACGCCGCTGTCGGGCGAACCCGATCTGCTCAACGGGCCATCGCCCGCGGCGGGGGCGCTGATCCAGGCCGGGGTCGACAGCATCTACCGGCGCTTCCTCAGCCTCGTTGCGGCGTCGCGCAAGAAGAGCCTCGCCGACGTCGATCGCATCGCGCAGGGACGCGTGTGGGACGGTGGAACCGCGCGGCAATTGGGTCTGGTCGACCAGTTCGGCGGGCTTGACGATGCGATTGCGAAAGCCGCGGCGATGGCCAAGAGCAATGACAGGAGTGTGACCTATCTCGACCAGCGCCCAAGCTTTGAGGACCGGCTGGTCGAGATGCTGGCGGGGGGCGACGCCGCGGACAGCACGTCGGCCGACGCCTTTGCCGCCTTCGCCCCCGCGCCGACCGCCTTGCTCGCGCGCGTCATCAACGACGTGTCCGCGATTCTGGCCGGGCCGAGCATCCAGGTGCGCTGTCTCGACTGCCCACCGGGCGCGGTGGCGCCGCTTACTCCGCGGGCCCTAAGCTGGTTGAGATTGCTCGGAGCGGCTTGATGCGCGACCCCTTGCGCGTCGCAAGGGGCAGCAGGACGAGCGCCATCAGGGTCATCACCAGCGCGAGGCCTGCGAAAATTATGATCCACGCATGATGCGTGTCCTTGCGCCCCTGCAGGTCCATGATGTGTAGCCCCCACATGAAGTCGTAAAGTCGCCAGAAACGCGTGCGGCGCGCGACCACTTCGCCCGACCCGGCATCAACATAGAAATGGGTGCCGTCGGTCATCGCCACCTGCCACGCGTCGAGCGGGCGGTTGAGGTCAAGCGGAGGGTCGGCGGGATCAACCCGCCTGACCACGGCGACGCGGGCCTTACCGGTGTAACGCGCCATGGCTTCGCGCTGCGCCTCCGCCGCGCCGAGCGGCGCGAGCAGGCGCCCGGTGGCGGGATCGGCGAGGCGGCTGCGCTCAGCATCACCGGCGAGGCGGACGACCCAGCGCGGGCCGGCGGCGCGCGGCTCAAGGGTCAGGCTGGTGACGGGAAGCCCCGCGAGCGACGGCGCGACCGCGGGCTCCGCCAGCGCCAACGGTGCGGGCTCTCGGAGCAAGGCGGTGCCGCGCACCTCCTCGATCGGACGCGCGACCATGACTAAGCCCGACACGGTCCAGAACAGCATCGGCACCCCCACCAGCCACCCCAGCCACATGTGCCAGCGGCGCAACGTATGGCGAAGCGCCCTGCGCCGGCTCATGCGGCGAGCGATGCGGCGAGAGCGAGCAGCGCGGCCTGGGGGGCGGTTTCGATCGGCTCACCGTGCGATACGATGATCCGCCGCAAGCCCGGAAGGCTCGCCCATTCGCGGAACTGCCGGGCAAGCGCAGCGGAGTCGGCGACGATAAACCGCCGGATCAGGCGCGGAACCCGCGGCCGCGACACGCCGAACCCGGTCAGTCTCACCATGATGTGCGCGCCGATGCCGCGCGGGTGGCGGACATTGCCGATGACATCGTTGCAGATGATCGTCGTCCCGCCTGGGCGGCGGACGATCAGCGCGCTCTCACGCCCGGCAGTTCCGTCGACAACGACGAATTGCGTCTCGTGATCATCGAGGATGTCGGTCATCGCATCGACCGCCACCACTTGCTCGACCAGTTCGCGCGCGCCCGGCGGCGTCAGCACGCGAAGGTCGGGATAGCGCTGCTTCCAGATGCGCGCGTCGAGCCGATGCGCTCCGCTCGGCACGATCAGCACGGCAGGCCGGCCGAACTCCTCGATCCGCGCCATGTCCGCATCGCACAGCGCGACGGCGCTGTAGATCGCGCTGCGCCCGCCACTCAGTCGGACGACCGTCATCCGTCGCGGGAAATTGCCCAGCGGCATCGGTATGTCGCCGGCGACGGTCAAAATCCCATCGTCGATCACCCTCAGTGGCCCGTTGGGAAAAACGGTCCAACGCTGGTGGAATTTCGGCATGTGGGATCGGGCTCCTAGATGTGGATCGGCTTGCCCTGAACCGCCATCGCCGCTTCCTTCAGCGCCTCGGCATGGGTCGGGTGGGCGTGGCAGGTGTAGGCGATGTCCTCGCTGGTCGCGCCGAATTCCATCGCCAGCGTCGCCTCGGCGATCAGCGTGCCCGCGAGCGAAGAGATGATCCACACGCCGAGCACGCGGTCCGATTTGGCGTCGGCGATCACCTTGACGAAGCCGTCGGTGTCGCGGTTGGTCTTGGCGCGGCTGTTGGCCATGAACGGGAATTTGCCGACCTTGATGTCATGACCTTTTTCGCGGGCCTGCTCTTCCGACAGCCCGACCCCGGCGATTTCGGGATGAGTGTAGACCACCGACGGGATGACGT
>JBKJTQ010000078.1:0-2801 GCA_046589895.1 Sphingomicrobium sp. | reverse complement strand
GAATTCATCGCGCCCCGGCCGCGACCCGGCCAGGACCAATGCGGTCCACATCAGGCCCACCTGCTCACGCCCATCTGCTCAAGACAGCCAGCTGATGATGTGCCGCCCGCGATCGGCGCGGCCGTTGGCCATCGCCAGCCGCACCGCGTGAAAGATCAGCGACAGGATCGTCCACAAGGCGACGAGCTGGAGCCCGACGTCGGGCCGCCCGGCGATAAGTGAGGCGACAAGGATCACCATGTTGGGGTTGCGTCGCGCGGTGATCAGCCGGAACCTGCTGTCGACCGGGCGCCAGACGTGGATGTGCATCCCGTAGCGGCGCATGAAAATACCCTCGATCACGCGCTGCGCGACATAGCCGAAGACGATCGCGGCAAGCACCAGCGCTTGATAGACCGGTTCAAGCCCCTCGTAGCGTTGCGCCAGCAGCGGTCCGTGGAGTCCCAGCCCCTCGGCCCACGCCCAATACCAGAAGGGCGGGTGGATCAGATCGATGCCATGATCGAAAATGTTGCCCCACTTCGACGACTGGCCGGTGCAGCGCGCGAGTTTACCGTCGACCGTGTCGAGCACCATGAAGCCAAACCCCGCCGCGCAGCCCGCCCAATAGCGCCCCTCCCAAAACAGGAAGAAGGCCGCAACGCACAGCAAGGCCCCGACCAGCGTGATCAGATTGGGGCTTAGCCCCGCGCGCGCTGCCCAGCGGGTCAGATACAAGGCCGGGCGTCGCCACAGATAGAGCGTCAGCGCGTCGGTCACGCCCTTGTAAGCGGCATCGTAAGACGCGCGCTCGACCATATCCTCGGTCCCCGCGACAAGCGGCAGCACGAACGGCCGCTCGCGCTTGCGCAGCTCATGGTTCGCAAGTTCGGAGCGATCGGCATCGAGGATCTTGAGGCCTCCCGCGACGAGCGGGCGACGCTCGCGCATCGCCGCAGCCACCGGTTCGATGTCGGCCCCGGCGACCAGATGGACCAGCACCCCGCGACCGTCCTTTACCAAGGCTGTCCCCGGGCGCTCGGCGATCGCCCGCGCCCAGGCGGGATCCCAGGCAAAGTCCAGGTCGGCAAGCACGCTCGTTCGACGCGCCTCGGGCGTCTGCGAAGGTTCCATTCCAGCCTTCACGCCAAGCGCATCGGCGCGCGCATCGGCCGCCATGCCGAACGCCCGCGCCGGATTATCGCCCACGACGATGAACAAGGGTTTGGGGTCGGGGGCGTCGGCACTCATGGACCGGCTATACCCAATCAACATTGGCAAGAAAGAGGCAGCTTTTCGCGAACGCTTGCCGAGCGCGCCAAATTCGCGCACTTTGCGCCTCATGGGGGTCGAGACCAGCGAGAGCGGCGAACGCGCAGGCCGTAGCGACGCCAACGTCTACCGCATCAGCGGCGCGTTGACGATCACGCGCGCCGCGTCGACCCAGCGCGAGCTTGAGGCCCTCCCCGATCCGTTGACGATCGATTTGACCGAGGTCGAGAAGATGGACACCGTCGGCGCGTGGCTCGTCCACCGCACGGTGCGCGACCGCGGCGCCAAGGTGATCGGCGCGTCGGACGACGAGAAAAAACTGCTCGAACAGGTCGCCGATGCCGACCATCCGACCAAAATGCGCCCCGAGCAGCCCAATTCCGCCTCGCGCGCCTTGGGCGAACTTGGCGACTGGACGGTCGAAGCCGGACGCACGCTGGTCGGCCTGCTCGGTTTTCTCGGTGCGGTGATCATCGGCATGGCGAGCATCATCCGCCGCCCGAAGCGCTTCCGCCTCAATGCGGTGGTCCAGCGTTTCGACCTGGTCGGGGTGCGCGCACTCGGGATCATCGGGCTGATGACCTTCCTCATCGGCATCGTCATCGGCCAGCAGGGCGCGGTCCAGCTCCAGCAATTCGGCGCCGAAGTCTATACCATCAACCTGATCGGCCGCCTCAGCGTGCGCGAACTGGCCACGCTGATGACCGCGATCATGGTCGCGGGGCGATCGGGATCGGCCTTCGCTGCGCAATTGGGAACGATGAAGATCACCGAGGAAATCGATGCGATGCGCACCATCGGCGTATCCCCGATCGAGGCGCTGGTCATCCCTCGCATGCTCGCCGCGACGATCATGATGCCTTTGTTGTCCTTCTACGCGATGATGATGTCACTGCTCGGCGGGGGCATTTACGTGTGGGTCGACCTCGGCATCCCTCCCGGGACCTTCATCCAGCGAATCCAGGAGGTCGTTCCGCTCACCGACCTTTACGTCGGGCTGATCAAGGCCCCGGTGTTCGGCTTCATCATCGCGCTCACCGGCTGCTTCCAGGGCATGCTGGTCGAGGGCAATTCCGAAGAAGTCGGCACCCGCACCACCGCCGCGGTGGTCCAGTCAATCTTCCTCGTCATCGTGCTCGACGCGGTGTTCGCGGTGTTCTTTTCGCAGGTCGGCTGGCTGTGAGCGAAGCACCGATCATCTCCATCCACGGACTCGCCAACAGCTTTGGCGAGGACAAAGTCCATGAGGGGCTCGATCTCGACGTCCGGCGGGGCGAAATTCTTGGCGTCGTCGGCGGGTCGGGAACCGGCAAGTCGGTGTTGATGCGCTCGATCATCGGGCTCCAGATCCCCGACGCGGGCGACATTGACGTGCTCGGCGAGAATATGATCGGCCGCGACGATGTCGAGGCTAAGAATATCCGCCGCCGCTGGGGTATATTGTTTCAGAATGGGGCGCTCTTCTCGACCCTTACGGTGGCCGAAAATGTTCAGGTCCCGATCCGCGAATATTTCCCCTTCATCAAGCCGCCCCTGCTCGACGAGATCGC
>JBKJTQ010000238.1:0-2583 GCA_046589895.1 Sphingomicrobium sp. | reverse complement strand
CGCGCCGATCTCGAATGGGCGCGGACGAAATTGTTCGCATAATAGCCGCTCTGGTGGGGCGAAAGGCCGGTCATGAGCACCGAACGGCTCGGTGCGCATTGGGAAACATGGATCGTCGCCTGGCGGAAATAGACGCCCTCGCGCGCCAGCCGGTCGAGTACGGGCGTCTTGATCCTAGTGTTGCCCGCCGCGCCGAGTGCATCCCAGCGATGGTCGTCGGAAATGATGAAGACGATGTTCGGACGGCCGACGGGGCGGAGTTGCTTCGCCAACGCAGAAGCCGAAAACGCCACTGCCGCCTGCAGAAGTAGCGCGAAGACTAGCATGACCCTGGCCATATGCGGTCCCCTTCAAGCGAGTTGCAACGTCGCTCCGAACGACGATATTCCTTCGCTGAGCTCGGTGTCGCCGAACTTGCCACGGAACTGAGCGCGAGGCTAGCCGCGCGGGTCGCGGGTGGCGTTACCACTGAGAGGGCTGACTAAGAGTCGTGGCGCACCACCGCGGCGCGGGAGACGGACGTGCGCATCGCGATGATCGGGACGGGATATGTCAGCTTGCGACTGCGACATTCAGGCCGCGCGCTATCGACATTTGCCTACCGGTCGCCTTAGTCTCGAAAGACGATTGGAGGAACGGCTGGATGGCGATAAATCCATTCGAGCTTTATCCGGTGGTCGCCCAGATTGCCGCGACCTTTGCCGGCTTCGGGAGCCTCGCTAGCGGCCTTGGCCAGCGTCGCGGGGGCGACGATGCACGGATGGATGCTTACCGCCTACAATCGATGCTCGTCGTCAGCCTTTCGGCGACCTTGTTCGGCTTGCTCCCGGCGACGCTGGCTTCGCTGAAGGACGATGAGCTTTGGGGCATTCAAGTCTCGGCGGCGGTCGCGGCGGCTTCGATTCTCTTCTTTACGCCGCCTTTGATGATGCGCGCCCGCAGGATCAGGCATGTGGCGGGCTTCAGCCTGCTGGCGACCGTCGTCAACACCGTATGCGTGTGGGGAGCGTTCGTCGCGTTTGCGCTTTGCTTGTCGGGCATTCCGGCCGGTAGGCACGCCAGTCTCTTCCTGCTCGGGCTGATGGGCTTCCTGGCGTCGTCCCTGACGCTGTTTTCGCGGGTTATTGTTTCGATGCTGCAGCCCTATCAGAAATCCGAAGATTCGCCCTGATTGATAAGCTTGTCTGGCCGGGCCACCTCTTCGAAATCTCGATGGGTTACGCGGCAGTCTGCGCCTCGGAAGCCCGAAAACGCGACTCCCAGATATCGACGTTGCGGCGTGCGTCCTGGATGTATGGCGACCACCTGACGGCATGGACAAGCAACCGCGTGACTAGCCTGCCCAATAAACTCATCGGTCGCTCGAACTGGACGAGCAGGATCACCCGGCGATCGACTGTGTCATTCCACACTTCGTGCGGGAGAGTGTCGTCGAAGACGAACGTTTTGCCTTCTTGCCAGTGGACCTGCGTATTCTCGACTTCCATCCGGCACCGTTCCGCTTCCCGCGGGACACGGAGTCCCAGATGGGCGATGAGGATTCCCTTCGACACTCCTGAATGCCTGCCAACATGCATGCCCGGTTCAAGGATCGAGAAAAGAGCAGTCACGAGTCCAGGCACGTGCGAGAGCGCTTTGACCGTTTCCGGGCATCGTGCGCAATTGGCTTCGAGTCGATACCGATATCCGACCAGGAAGAATGAGCGCCATCCTCCATCGCCGGCGATGCGGTGATGATCTGGAGACATTTCGTTCATCGGCGGAATGGCGGCGATATTTCTCAGGAGTTGCTCGGCCTCCCCTTGAATGACGGTCGCGGCCGCTTCGAGATGGCACAGCCATGGAAAGTGATCCGTACTGAGGACGGGCTCCAACGGGACTAGCGAACGGCGGGACAGAAAGCGATTGAGGGGCTTGCGCGCTTTTTTCCCCCATCTCACCACCAGCGGTCGCCGCGGCTTGGGATTGATGTCCCGGGTGGGCGTTGGTTCGAGGCCTGGTTCCACTGGCATCCCGCAATTCCTCCCGTAATAGCCCTAGCGTGTCATGATTCGGAGCCACGTGCCAGCCGCGAAATCATGTCCGAATTCCACTCGCGGTCATGAGCGACCGTCAATGCTTGGCGCGGCCGCAGCGCTAGCCATGCACGGCGGAGGCGGTTAGGGCGCGGCGGGGCAACAGGAAGAGCGACGACCAATGCGCATCGCGATGATCGGCACCGGATATGTCGGGCTTGTTTCGGGGACATGTTTCGCCGATTTTGGGCATCATGTGACCTGCGTCGACAAGGATCAGGGCAAGATCGATGCGCTGCTCGGCGGCACGATGCCGATCTGGGAGCCGGGGCTCGACGCTTTGGTCGCGGCTAATGTCGCGCGCGGGCGGCTCGCCTTCACCACTGAGCTGGGCGAGGCGATCGGCGACGCAGAGGCGGTGTTCATCGCGGTTGGCACGCCGTCGCGGCGCGGCGATGGCCATGCCGATCTCAGCTATGTCTATGCCGCGGCCAAAGAGATTGCCGGCGCGATGTCGAAGTTCACAGTCGTCGTCACCAAGTCGACCGTGCCGGTCGGCACCGGCGAC
>JBKJTQ010000106.1:0-3461 GCA_046589895.1 Sphingomicrobium sp. | reverse complement strand
TCGCCATATTCGAGTCGATAGCCGCTGCGCGTGAGCCCGCCGAGCGGTGCGCCGGGCGACTTTTCGGTTAGCCGCTGGGTCAGGAAACCCGACCAGTCGTAAGGATGGACGCCGTTGAGCGTGCGGACGATGTCACCGAACGTATAGGGCAGCACGCCCCAGTCGCCATCGTTGACGCCGAAGAAGGCGCGCGCGAAATCGTCGATCCCGCGTCGGTTGCCGCTACCCTGGCGGATGATCGCGTCGGCCTCGAGCCACAGCAGCAGCCCTTCGTTGTAATAATCCTCGCCCCGCTGCCAGCTGGTCCAGCCTTTGGGCCGGCGCGCCGAAATGACCGGGTCATTCGTGGTGTCGTCAAGGCTGCGCCAGGTTTGCCCCGCGCGATTGTCGAGTCCGGCGGCGATGTTTGCGAATTTGTCGAGGATATCGCTCTTCGACGACATTCCCGAGCGCGCTTCGAGCACATGGCCCCAAAACTGTGTCTGTCCTTCATAGACCCACAGCAAACTGTCGCGCATCGGGGTGCGGAAGTCGGGGGTGAACAGGTCGGCGCCGCGGCGATACTTGCCGTCCCAACTGTGCACGAATTCGTGCGGCAGCAAATTATGGTCAATTAGGCTGTTCTTCCAGTCGGTGAAATAGCCCGGATCGTTCTGATTTTCCGAACTGCGGTGATGCTCGAGTCCGATCCCGCCCATCCGGTTGGTGATGGCGTGGAGGAAGTCATAATGGTCGTAATGCCGCGCGCCGAACGTCCGCACCGTCTGAGTGACGAGGTTGCGATGCTTCTGGAGCACGTCGGCGGGGATGACGAGTTCCTTGGGATCGTCGGCGACGGTGTTGAGCGTGACCCCCATTCCAAGGTCGTCCTTGCGGAAATATTTGCCCGCAAACACCGGCGAATCCTGCAGCGTCTCATAGCTGACGGTCTGGTAAGTTACCGTGTTGGCGCCTGTGCCAACGGGGGGCGCTGCCGCACCCGGGACGGGTCGAAGCGCGGTCGCTGCCCGCCATCCGGTCGGGTATGTCACGCTGGCTGATACCGGGATTCGGCGCGTGTAATAGCCCGCCGGATAAAGCGACACCGCCTCCCATTGCAGGTTGAGCATTTCGCGAGTCACGACGACTCGCCCCTGATCGGGCTGGGTTGCGCTCAGGAACTGGAACGACGCATCGAGTTCGGACACGCCGGCCGGCACCTCGACATGGAAAGCATAGATGTCGACCGGATCGCGCTTCCACACCAACTCCCGTCCGCCAGCCCGGATCGTCAGGCCGGCGAGCTTCTCAATCTGCCCGCGTGGGGCATGGTTGCCGGGGATCCACTGCGGCATCAGCAGCGTCATCCGCCCCGCCGCCACGACCGGGATCGACTGGCGGACGCGGAAGATATGCTGATCGATGTCGGTCGCATCGACCTGAAGCCGCATCGTCCCGGGATATGCGACGTCGCGCGCGGCGGGGATCGTCGATACGATCGGCAACGCCTGCGGCGCGTTGTTCTGCGCAGAAGCGGGAACGGCGAGGAGGAAGGGAAGGGCGAAGGAGAGCGCGAACGCGCGATACGGGCTGGACATGGGGCGAGGCTAGCGCGCTTGCCGCGCGGTCGCTAGTGGCGAGGCCAACCCTATGTCGAAAATCGCCACCCCCCAGCCCATTCGCGGCATGCAAAGCCTGCTCGGCGAGGAAGCCGACCGCTTTCATGCAGTAATCGCGGCCTTCGATCGCGTGCGCAAACTATACGGTTTCAAGCGCGTCGAAGTGCCGGTGCTCGAACCGACTGCGGTTTTCGCACGAACGATGGGCGAGACCACCGACGTCGTGTCGAAGGAAATGTATTCGTTCGAGGATCGCAGCGGCGACGCGGTCACGCTGCGCCCCGAATTCACCGCCGGGATCGCGCGCGCCTATCTGTCCGAAGGCTGGCAGCAGTATGCGCCATTGAAGGTCGCGACCCACGGCCCCGCCTTCCGCTACGAGCGCCCGCAGAAAGGGCGCTTCCGTCAGTTCCACCAGCTTGATGCCGAGATCATCGGCGCAAGCGAGCCGCAAGCCGACGTCGAGGCGATCGCGCTTGGCGCGCACTTGCTCGCCGAGCTCGGCATCGAGGGCGTCGTGCTCAAATTGAACACGCTCGGTGATTCCGAAACCCGCACCGCTTGGCGCAACGCACTCTACGAGCATTTCTCTTCGCGCCGCGCCGACCTGTCCGAGGAAAGCCGCTCGCGGCTGGAGCGCAACCCGCTGCGCATCCTCGACAGCAAGACGCACAGCGACTGGCCAATCGCCGACAGCGCGCCGATGATCGACGATTTCCTGACCGCCGAAGCCGCCGGCTTCTTCGCTGCGGTCACCGCGGGCCTCGACGCTGCCGGGGTCCAGTGGGAACGCGCTCCGCGGCTGGTGCGCGGCCTCGACTATTACCGCCACACCGCGTTCGAGTTCATGACCGACCAATTGGGGGCGCAAGGCACCGTCATCGCTGGCGGCCGCTACGACGGCTTGATCGAATCGCTCGGCGGCCCGCACACCCCCGCGGTCGGCTGGGCAGCAGGGACCGAGCGGCTGGCAATGATGATCAATGCGCCCGGCAGGAGCGGAATGCTCCTAGCGGTAATAGCTGACCAGCCCGCCCAACTAGCGGATGCGGAAATGATTCGGTCCAGTCTTCGATCAAACGGGATCGCGATTTCAACGAGCTTTGCGGGCAAGAGCAAGCGTCAGATTGAACTGGCGAGGCGGGCGAATGTTGATGGTATTTTGATTGTCCGTCCCCAAGGTTTCGACGACGAACCTCGGTTGCATTTGTTCAGCGATCATTCGCTTGAGCCAAAAGATTACCAAGCCATCCAACTTGCGTTGCCAATCGGTTGGACTCAGATTTCGGGCGGCGGCTTTCCCGAATGACCGCCATCTCGCTCGACCGGATCGTCTCGATCGAGACGAAGAGGCACGAATTGTCCGACGCGATGGCGGCGGAGAATCTGGCGCCCGAGGATTTCGTCCGCCTGTCGAAGGAATATGCCCAGATCGAGCCCGTCGCCACCGCCGCGCGCGAGGTCCGGCGACTGCGCGCCGAACGTGACAGCCTGACGATCATGACCAAGGATGCCGACGAGGAATTGCGCGCCATCGCCTTGGAGGAACTGACCGAGATCGAAGCCGCGCTGCCGCTCGCCGAGCGCGCGCTGGCGGTGCACTTGCTCCCCAAGGACAGCGCCGACGAGCGTGCCGCGATGCTCGAGGTTCGTGCCGGCACCGGCGGCGAGGAAGCCGGGCTGTTCGCCGGCGACCTGCTGCGCATGTACCAACGCTTCGCCGAGGAACGCGGCTGGAAGTTCGAACTGATCTCGGCCAGCCAGTCCGACGTCGGCGGCTACAAGGAAGCGGTCGCCTCGATCGCCGGGACCGGCGTGTTCGCCCGCCTCAAATTCGAAAGCGGGGTGCACCGCGTCCAGCGC
>JBKJTQ010000105.1:0-7543 GCA_046589895.1 Sphingomicrobium sp. | reverse complement strand
GCGACCTCGGCTTCGACACTTACGCAATCAAGCTCGCGATAGACGCTGTCGAGCAGGTCGCAGAACGCCTTCACTTCGCCGATGAGCTGATCCTCGGTTACGAAGATATGCGCATCGTCCTGCGTGAACTGTCGCACGCGCATGATGCCGTGGAGCGCGCCATGCGGCTCGTTGCGGTGACAGCAGCCGAATTCGGCGAGTTTCATCGGCAAGTCGCGGTAGCTGGTGATGCCCTGCTTGAAGATCAGCACATGCGCCGGACAGTTCATCGGCTTCAACGCCATCAGGTCACCGTCGCCCGATAGCACCGGGCCGTCCTCTTCGGCGTTGGGGATCTCGTCGGGGACGACGAACATATTTTCGCGATATTTACCCCAATGGCCCGATTTCTCCCACTGCCGCGCGTCCATCAGTTGCGGCGTCCTGACCTCGTCATAACCCGCGGCGTCGAGCCGGCGGCGCATATAGGCCTCGAGCTGGCGCCACAGGATGAAGCCCTTGGGATGCCAGAAGACGCTGCCATGCGCCTCGGCCTGGAGGTGGAACAGGTCCATGTCCTGCCCGATGCGGCGGTGGTCGCGCTTGGCGGCTTCTTCCAACCGGACAAGATGCTCGTTCAATTGTTTCTTGTTGAGCCACGCGGTACCGTAAATGCGGCTGAGCATCGGATTGGCCTGGTCGCCGCGCCAATAGGCCCCGGACACGCGCGTCAGCTTGAACGCCTGCGGGTCGAGCTTGCCGGTCGAGGCGAGGTGCGGCCCACGGCACAGGTCCATCCACGCCGCCTCGCCCTTGCCGCTGCGATACATGGTGATCGCCTCACCTTTTGGAAGCTCCATCACCCATTGCGCCTTGAAGGTCTCGCCGCTGCGCTCGAAAAAGGCGCGCACATCCTCGCGGCTCCATTCCTCACGGATCAGGGGCTCGTCGGCGGCGATGATGCGGCGCATCTCCTCCTCGATCCCCGGCAAATCCTCATCGGTGAACATGCCACGGCCCGGGGCCGGGGCGAAGTCGTAGTAAAAGCCGTCGTCGGTCGCCGGGCCGAAGGTGATTTGCGTCCCCGGGTAAAGCTTCTGCACCGCCTCGGCGAGGATATGCGCAAAATCGTGGCGGAACAGCTCAAGCGCATCCTTTTCGTCGCGCGCGGTGACGAGCGCGAGGGAGGAATCGCCATCGAACGGGCGGTTCAGATCGCGCAATTCACCATCGACGCGCGCCGCCAGCGCCGCCTTGGCCAGCCCCGGCCCGATTGCCGCGGCGACATCGCCCGGGGTCGAGCCCTCGGCGACTTCACGGACCGAGCCGTCGGGGAGGGCAATCTTGAACATTTTCGACATGGGCTCGCCTCTAGCCGCCCCGCGCCCAAGCCTCAACCACCGCGTCGCCTGCAACCCGCCCCGGCCTCGTCCAGGCTGGCCGAAACGCCGCCAACGTCATGCCGATCCTAGAAGCAACGTCGCCAAGGAAGCCCCTCTTCTTACCGATGAAGCGAAACACTACATCGGGCCGGGTAAAGCCTTCGCCGCGCATGGCAGCGTTTCGCTTAGGCGAGGCGATTATGTGTCGCGCGACGTTCGCTCGAGGCTGCAATGATACCGACCGCACGAACCAAGCAATTGCCGGCACCGTTGGGCGTCGGTTGATGTATGCTAGACCGAGGCCGGCCATTTCGTGATGCTCGACCAACCGGCCGCCTTCCGCGCCGAACTCGAGGCATCCCTGAAGCCCTGATGTGCGGCGCCGTCCCCGCCAAGCGCGACAGCGAAAATCCTGTCCTACGGCGCCGCGCTTGGATAGGGCAGCGCCAATGCCGATTCACCAACGCGTCCGAGCGCCGTCGCAGCGCGTGCCCGTGCCTCGCACCCACGCGCGTTGTGGCATCAACTTTGTCAACTTTCGCGCATGAGCCCGCCCGAAGTCGCTCAGGCCGAGCTCGCCTATTTCGATCCCGGGGACGGGCGCCGGATCGCTTACCGGCAGCGTCCGCCCAAGGCTGACGCGCCGACCATCGTCTTCCTCCCCGGCTATGCGTCGGACATGGAAGGTACCAAGGCTGAGGCGATCGACGCTTTTTGCGCGACGCGCGGCCTCGGCTGTCTCAGGCTCGATTATTCGGGCACCGGATCGTCGGGCGGCGATTTTGCCGATGGCACGCTCGCCCGCTGGCTGGGCGAAGTGCTCGCTGCGATCGACCTTCTGACCGAGAGGCCGCTGATCATCGCCGGCTCGTCGATGGGCGGCTGGCTGGCGATCCACGCCGCGCTCCGCCGCCAGGATCGCGTCGTCGGTCTGCTCGGCATCGCCGCGGCGCCCGACTTCACCAACTGGGGTTTCTCGGTCGAGGAGAAACAGGCGCTGACCGATAACGACCGAATTGAACGCGTTAATCCCTACGGCCCCGAGCCATCGGTCACGCACCGCGGCTTTTGGCAGTCGGGGGAAGCGCTGCGGCTGCTCGGCGGGTCGATCGAGCTGACCGTGCCGGTTCGATTGGTCCATGGAGACCAGGATGGAGAGGTGCCGATCGCGATCGCGCTCAGGCTGCTTGATCAGCTTCGTTCGTTCGATGTCCAGCTTCGCTTGATCAAGGGTGGTCGTCACCGCCTGAGCGAGCCGCACGAGATCCGCGCCATCCTCGTCGAGCTCGAAGGCCTCGTGGAGCTAATCGATCGATGAGGGCTGGTTGACGTTCTGCTGATCGTCACCACCTCTGGGCTTCGACCATGCCGGCCAAGGACGAGAAGTGACCCAATTCCTCCATTCGATGCTGCGCGTTTCCGATCCGCAGGCGACGGTCGCCTTCTTCAATTTGCTCGGGCTCGAGGAGCGCCGCCGCAAGGACGTCCCCGCAGGCAAGTTCACGCTCATCTTTCTCGGCGCCGGCGACGATGCCGCCGAGATCGAGCTAACTCATAATTGGGACGAGGCGGGCTATGAGGGCGGGCGCAATTTCGGCCATCTTGCGTTTCGCGTCGACGATATTTACGCGACCTGCCAGCGGGTCGTCGATGCTGGCGTAACGGTCAATCGTCCCCCGCGCGACGGGCATATGGCGTTTGTCCGCAGCCCCGACGGAGTATCGATCGAATTGCTCCAGAAGGGCGACGCGCTTGGCCCCGCCGAACCTTGGGCGTCGATGCCCAACAGCGGCACCTGGTGATGGCGCGCGGCGGGTTGGAGATTCTCGCGGTCCCGGCATTCGCCGACAATTATCTATGGCTCGTCCACGACTCCGACAGCGGCGAGACCGCGGTGGTCGATCCCGGCGACGCCGCTCCGGTGCTGGCTGCGGCCGACGCGCGCGGCTGGCGTATCGGGCAGGTGTGGAACACGCATTGGCATCCCGATCACACCGGCGGCAACCAGGCGGTGATCGCGGCGACTGGAGCCACCCTCTCCGCCCCCGTCGCCGAAGCGTCGCGAATCGCCAATATCGAGATCGCGCTTAAGGATGGCGACACGGTGCGGCTCGGCGCGCAAGTCGGCGAAGTGTGGGACGTCCCCGGACATACGCTTGGTCATATCGCATTGGTCTTCCGCGAAGCGGGCGTGGCGTTCGTCGGCGACACGATGTTTGCGATGGGCTGTGGTCGCCTGTTCGAAGGCACGCCCGAACAGATGTTCGCCTCGTTCCAGCGACTCGGCCAACTGCCCGACGACACAATTGTCTATTGCGCGCATGAATATACGCTCGCCAATGCACGCTTCGCCGCGGTGGTCGAGCCGGGCAATGAGGCAATCACCGAACGGCTCGCCGCGGTCGAGCAAATGCGCGAACATGGCGAGGCTACGGTGCCGACGACGATCGCCGCCGAACGCGCCACCAACCCCTTCCTGCGCGCTACCAATGTCGCTCAATTTGCCGAGAGGCGAGCTTGGAAAGATAGATTTTAGGCGAAATGGCCCGGACGTGCGTTACACTGGCGTGTCATTTGCGAAAGGGACTGTCATGGTTCGTACTCTGCTTAGCCTGGCGCTGGCCGCTACCGGCCTTGCCGCTTGTGCGCCCTATGAGGCGCGTCCGGTCAGCGCGCGCGAGGCAAGGGAGTTTGACGAGGCGCTTTCCGGTCGGGTCGCGGCACCGTCGGTCAGTTGCCTGCCGGCATACCGGACGGGCAACTTCGTTGCTTCGCGCGACGGTGCGATGCTGTTCCGCGACGGCGCGACGACCTATCTCACGCAGACCGGCGGTGGGTGCGATCGCTTCTCGGACAACGGCTATACGCTGGTGACCGAAAGCTTCGGCGGAGGCCTTTGCCGCGGCACAATAGCGCGCGTCGTCGACCTGCACAGCGGGGCCACCGTCGGAAGCTGCACGATCGGCGACTTCACGCCCTTCCGCCGGCGCTAGGCTTCATCGTTTGTAGAGACTGTCGAGCCGCTCGCCATAGGCTTGCCCGATGACGTGGCG
Source organism: Sphingomicrobium sp. (assembly GCA_046589895.1). GTDB lineage: Bacteria > Pseudomonadota > Alphaproteobacteria > Sphingomonadales > Sphingomonadaceae > Sphingomicrobium. The sequence goes on along the minus strand of JBKJTQ010000105.1, from coordinate 3,129 downwards.
GCGGATTTTGAGCGATGGGGTAAGCTGCTCATTCTCGACCGAGAAAGAAGCATCGGCGACGATGAAACGGCGTACCTTTTCGATCACGCTCAATTCGGCATTGACGCGGTCGACCGCCTTGCCAAGCGCCTTCGCACACGCCGCCGCATCGTCCTCATGCTCGGCGACGAACTCGGCCTCGGGGACGAGCAAGGCGACGAGGTGCGGGCGACGATCGCCGTAAACCATCGCCTGCGCGATTTCGGATTGGAGCGTGAGCATCCCCTCGACCCGTTGCGGCGAGACGTTGTCGCCCTTGTCGTTGACGATCAGGTCCTTCTTGCGATCGGTGATCACGATGCGTCCCTGTTCGTCGAGGTGGCCAACGTCGCCGGTCGCAAGCCAGCAGCCTGCGCCTGGCTTCGGCCCAGGGTCGAGCACGCGCGCGGTCGCCGCCTCGTTGCGCCAATAGCCGTGCATGACTTGCTCGCCGCGGACCATGATTTCGCCATCCTTGGCGATCCGCACTTCGCTATTCTTGAGCGGCGGACCCACGGTTTCCATCCGAATCCCCGCGCCGGGGCGATTGCAGCTTATCACCGGCCCCGCCTCGGTCTGGCCGTAGCCCTGAAGCAAAGGTAGCCCCATTGCCTGAAAGAATAATCCGACGTCGAGGTTCAGCGGCGCCCCCCCTGAGACCATCGCCTTGATTCGCCCGCCGAATCGGGCGCGCACCTTGCGCCGCAAGGTCAGCGACAAGATCCCGTCCATCGGCAGATCCCACGGCACCGACTTGCCGTCGTTGCGCCTACCCTCGATCGCGAGCGCGCGGTTCATCAGATATTTGGGCAGCCCGCCATCCTTGTCGATTGTCTTCAATATCTTGGCGCGCAGCATTTCGAACAGGCGCGGCACCACGACCATGATCGTCGGTCGCACTTCCTCGATATTCGCCGGCAGTTTCTCGAGGCTCTCGGCATAATAAATCTGCCCGCCGAGCGCGATCGGGAAATGTTGTCCGCCCGAATGTTCATAAGCGTGGCTCGCGGGAAGAAAAGACAGGAACACCTCATCGTCCCAGCCAAAGTCATTGGCGATGATGTCGACGCAGCCTTCGACATTGTGCAGGATCATGCCGTGATGCTGGCGTACCCCGCGCGGGGCACCACCGGTGCCACTGGTGTAGATCAGGCAGGCAAGATCCTCGCGCCCGACCGCTGCCATTCGCGACTCAAGCGCGCCAAGGTCGGTCGCGCCGCCTATCAGGTCGTCCCACAAATGGAATTGCGCGACGTCGGGCGACTGGCCGGTGATGATATCGTCGATCGAGACGATGTGGTGGCAATCGGAAGAGAAGAGCACCGCGGGCATCAAGGCGCGCGCCAGTTTCTGGGTCGAAACGATAACTGCCGAGGCCCCCGAATTGGCGAGGATATGCTGGTGATCGCGCGTCGTATTGGTGGTGTAGGTCGGCACGGTGACGCACCCCGCGGCCATGATCGCGAGGTCCGCGATCAGCCACTCGGGGCGATTCTCGCTGACCAGCATGACGCGGTCGCCGGGCTTGAGCCCGATCCGCGCGATGCTCGCGGCGAGCGCGGCGACCTGCCGCGCGGCTTCGGCATAGCCGATCGAATGCCACGCGCCGTCGCGCTTGGCCGACAGGAACGGCTTGCCTCCATTCTCTCTCGCGCGCGTCAGGAACATCGTGACGAGGTTGGGGAATTGCTCGAGCGCCGTTCGTGCCACCGCTTTCATCCTCCCGGCACGCGCCACTTGTCAGGCGCATCGCGCCGCTTTTAGCCCATTGCGCTGCCCGCGCCAGTCATGAGCGCGATGGACAGCCTTCATCCTTATGGCCTATTGTGGGCTTGCCCATGACAATAGTTCGCTGCTTCCTCCTTTCGTTAGCCACGTTGCTCACCGCCTGCGCGACCGTCGCGCCTGCACCCCTGGCGATTGGCGCGGCCCCGGCCTTCGTCATCGCCGCCAATCCGCTTGCCGCGCGCGCCGGAATCGAAATACTCGAGCGCGGTGGCAGCGCGATCGACGCGGCGGTTGCGATCCAGGCGATGCTTTCGCTAGTCGAGCCGCAGAGTTCGGGCGTCGGCGGAGGTGCCTTCATCTCTTACTATGACGCTGGCAGCCGCGCAGTCACCGTCTATGATGGGCGCGAGGTAGCGCCTGCCCAGGCCAGCGCGGCGATGTTCCTCGACGGGGCGGGCAAGTCGCTTCCCTTCGGCGAGGCGGCGCTCGGCGGCCGCGCGACCGGTGTGCCGGGTGCGATCTCGATATTGGCGCTTGCCCAGCGCGAACATGGCAAGCTCGCATGGCGCGACCTGTTCGGCGCGGCCGAGCGAACCGCGAGCGAAGGCTTTGCCGTCAGCCCGCGGCTGGCGCGCCTGATCGCTGGCGACTTCCCTCAAAATCGCGCACCGGACGTCATCGCCTACTTCCGCCGCGCCAACGGCGGCCGGCTGCAAGCCGGAGATGGTCTGCGCAACCCCGCCTACGCCGCCTTCCTCCGCCGCCTCGCCACCAATGGACCGTCGGCGCTTTACGCGGGCAGCACCGCTGCCCGCATCGTCGCGCGCACCCGCGACGGACCGCTGGCCGGTTCGATGACGATGGCTGACCTCGCCGCCTATCGCCCGATCAAGCGAACCGCGCTTTGTCGGCCTTACCGCCTCTACCTGGTCTGCGCGCCCCCGCCGCCCTCAAGCGGGGTCGGAATGCTCGAATTGCTCGGTTTGCTCGAGCGGACCGACATCGCCCGGCGCGGCCCCGCCGATCCACAAGCCTGGTTCCTTTTCGCTGAGGCGAGCCGCCTGATGTACGCCGACCGCGACCGCTTCGTCGGCGATCCCGCCTTCACATCCGTACCGGTCGCCGGCTTGCTTGACCCGGCCTATCTCGATCAACGGGTGCGCTTGATCGGCCCAACAGCTGGCCCGCCGCCAACCGCCGGCACCCCACCCGGCGCGCCGCTCGCCGCCGCCGACACCACTCGCGAAGTGGCCGGCACCTCGCATTTCATCGTCGGCGACGCCGCCGGCAACGTCGTGTCGATGACCACCACGGTCGGATCGAGCGGGCTGAACGAGAAATCGGTCAGTTGGTTGTTGAGGAAGAAGCCGTCGACCATCCGCC
>JBKJTQ010000064.1:0-7892 GCA_046589895.1 Sphingomicrobium sp. | reverse complement strand
CGGCGTTGAACAATTCGCCGCAGCTCTTGAAAGCCGCCGAATATTCGCCGTGCGGATCGATCATGACGATGTGGCCCTCGGGCGAGAGCTGTGAAATGCGGTGGAGGATCAGCGCGACGGCAGTCGACTTGCCGGTGCCGGTCGAGCCGAGGATCGCGAAATGCTTCGAAAGCATCGGGTCGACGTAGAGCGTGCCGCGAATATCGTCGGTCGGATAGACCGTGCCGATCTCGATATGCGCCGTGTCGTCGGCGGCGAAGATGGCGCGCATGTCCTCGGTCGTGACGGGAAGGATGTCGCATCCAGGGATCGGATAGCGGGTGACGCCGCGGCGAAAACCGAGCAGCGCGCCGTTGGCATTCTGCCCGCCCTCGCCAAGGAAGTCGACATTGGCGACGACCGCGCCGTCGTCGCCCGCGCACAGGGTGCGGACGTTGGCGACCAGCCAGCTATTGCCGACCCTCATCTTGATCTGGCTTCCGACCTGCCCCGACATGGCGATCGACGGGTCGGGGTGGTTCATGAGGAAGGCGAGGCGGTCGGCGTGCATCGTGACGCGCGATCCCGACCCGGCAATTTCGACCACGCGCCCGATCGCGGGAATTGCCATCGGCGTGGCCGACGCGTTGTTCCCGCCGGCGGCCTCGTCACTGTAGCTGCTCATCTGGTCAAGGAATTGCTGGAGGTTGTTATTGTCGGTCATCGGCGCTCGCCACCCTTGTTCCGCTATACTTCAGGCGAAATGGGTAGCCCGACCGGGTTAAGATCAGGTTAGGCGCGTTTTTGGCCTGGTGCCGACTAGGCACGCCGCCGAAACGCCATCGCCGCGGCCCAGCCGAGCCCGAGCGAGAGCAACACCGAAGCCAGTCCATAGAGGAAGCCGTGCTGGCGCGCGGCGAGTGCGACAAACCGTTCGAAACCCGCCTTGCCAACCTCGACATCGCGCGTCGCGGCGGCAATCACCTTGCCGCGATCGATCAGGAAGGTTTCGGCGGTGTAAGTGCCGACCGGAACCTGGCTCGGGATCGCAATCCGCGCACGGTATAGGACGCCATCCGAAATCTCGACCCCGCCGGGATGCTCGGCATAGAGCCCTTGGCGCTTGCGCAGGTCGAGCAGCCCATTCTCGAACCGCCGCTCCTTGTCGGGAAGCGCGCCGCCGCCGGGCGACAATTGGAGGTCCTGCAAGCCAAGCTCGAAAATCGCCGCGGTGCGCTCGTCGACCAGCTCGCGCACCGGTCGCGACGAGGCAACGGCATAATATGACGGTGCCGAGCGGAAGCGGTTGCGGTCGGCGTTCATCCAGATTCCGGCGATCTTCTGCTTTTCGCGCACCACGATCGGCTCGACCGGGCCCTTCAGGACGACGACGATGTCGGCGGCTCGGCTCGGCACTTTGCCGCCGGGGTAGAGAATCGCCCCGAACAGCAGCAATTGCGCCCCCGCGAAGGTGTAGCGAATCTCGATCGAGCGCGCCGACACGTCGGGGACGAGCACGGGTTCGGCGGCGCCGATCAGCAAAGGGGCGGCGAGCGCGACCAGAGTGAGGCGGCGCTTCACAGATATTCGATCGAGAAAATCTCGTCGGGGCGCCACGCGAGGCCGAGCGCCATGCGCAGCGCGACGAGCAGGATGATGATCGCCAGCGCGAACCGCAGCAGGTCGGGGCGCAGGCGGGTGGCGAGCACCGCGCCATATTGCGCCCCGATCACCCCGCCGCTGAGCAGCAATCCGGCAAGCACGATATCGACCGCATGCGTGGTCATGGCATGGGCCATCGTCGTCACCGCACTCACCGCGAGGATCATCACCAGGCTGGTCCCGACCACGACGCGCGCCGCCATGCCGAGCAGATAGATCATCGCGGGAATGAGGATGAACCCGCCGCCGACCCCGAGCAACACGGTCAATATGCCGGCCATGAAGCCGAGCGCAAGCGGGGCGAGCGGCGAGAGATACAGCCCCGAGGCATAGAAGCGCCAGCGCATCGGCAGCGCCGCGACCCAGCGCACATGGTGCGGCTTGTTGGCCGGGGCTGCGGGGGCCGGAACCCAGCCGAGCCCGATCAGCGCATCCTTGAGCATCAGCCCGCCGATCGATCGGAGCAGCAGCACATAGAGGAAGCCGATCACCAGGTCGATCTGGCCCGAGGCCTGGAGCAAACGGAACAGGAAGGCGCCCGCGAGGCTGCCGATCGAGCCCCCCGCGATCATCACCCCGCCCATCTTGAAATCGACCCCGCCACGGCGAAAATGGGCATAGACCCCCGACACGCTCGACCCGGTGATCTGGGTCGTCGCCGAGGCGACCGCGACCGCGGGGGGAATGCCGTAAAAGATCAGCAAGGGCGTGGTCAGGAACCCCCCACCGACCCCGAACATCCCCGACAAGATCCCGACCAACCCGCCCAACGCGACGATCAGCAGCGCATTGACCGACAGGCCGGCGATGGGGAGGTAGATATCCATGACGTGGCGCGACGCTAGCGAATAACGCCCGCGCTGCTAACCCCTCTTTGCCGATCGAGCGCGCGCTAAAAATCCCCTGCCAGCGTCAGCACCGGCCCTGACCCCGGCGCGGCTTCCCCGAGGAAGCGATGGCGAAAATCGGCATGGACCCGCATCGAGCGGCCGATGCGCCAGCTTAGCCGCGGCCCCACGTCGAGCCGCGCGAGCCCCGGCTGCGCGCCGCCCCACATGCCGAACCCCGCGCTGACGTCGCGCCACAGCGGGCGGGTCAAGGTCGCCGATCCGTCGACGAAGGCGGCATGGTCGCGGATCCCGACCGCCCCGGCCTGAAGATAAGCGTCGAGGGTGAAGCGAAGGGCGATTGGGCGTTCATAGACTCCGCCCTCGGCGAACAAAGCGAACCCCGATCGCCCCTTGTCGCGCCCGAACGACTGGCGCCGTTCGGCGGTCAGCGCGAGCGGGAGTCGCATGATCGGCTGCCAGCGAAGTCCGGCGGCGAGCTCGGCACTGCGCTGCGTACCGCCAATCGGCGCGCTCGTGCGCAGGCTCGCGGCGAGATGGGGGTCGAAGCGCCATAGCAGCCGAGACCCGGCCTGGCTTCCGCCGAGCTGACCATTGGCGGCGAGCGAGGACGATCCCGGATCGCGGCGGATCATCGCCCATGCGCTCATCGACAGCCGGTCGATCCCCGGGATGGCGCGGATCATCTCGGCCGGGGTCGACTGCGCGCGCTTTGAGGTCGGGCCGCTGCGCTCGCTGGCGATCGAGGCGAGCGGCCATTGATCAAGCGGGGTCGTCGTGCCGGCATATCGCGCCGCGGCGGGGGCGAGGCTGAACCCCTCGACCTCTGGCGGTCCCCAGGCGCGGGGCAGCGCGGGCGAGGCGGCGTAGCGGATCACCGCTGGCCCGCGCGAATAGGCGACCGGGACAGCGTTAGGCATCGCATAGACCTGTGGAAAAGCGGCATATGGAGCGACCGGCGAGTAATAAGGCGGAATCGGCTCAGCCCGCGCGACCGGTTCGATCGGGGCGAACTGGGTTGCCACGACCGGGGGCAGGGGCGCGCCGCCCGATGCCGGGCTGGCCTTGCCGCGTGGCGCGTGGCGTTCGAACGCAAACGCCTCGCCGCCGGGGATCATGCCCAAGCTCAAGGCGCGAAGCCCGACCCAGCCAGCCAGCGCGATCAATATGAATCGGCTTGCCTGGCTCATCGCAACACCGCCGCACCGCTTGGAAAAATATGTCGCGTCTTGTCCCACCTTTTGGGGCCGCCCGACTCGTGCAATGCGACCGCGCGGCGCGCGGCGAGGATCGCGATGAGATTGCCGACTACCATTCGCGGCAGCGAGCGCAGTCCTTCACCCAGCCCATAGGCCGCGGTGGTGAAGCCGAACCGCAACAGCAAGCGCCAGGCCAACAGCCAGGCATTGATGGTGAGCAGTGTCGCGAGCAAAGGCGAAGCGCGGAACGCGATCGGCGCACCAAGCGCAGCGGCAAGACCGATCTGGAGCCACAGCAGCAGCGCGGCATAGCCGGCGAGCAACAATAAAGCGGCGAGCGGGCCGCGCCGGTCGCGCATCCGCATCCAGCGCTCGCCGATTCCCCCCGACCAGCCGAGCCGGTCCCATCCCGATAGCGCGATCCCGCCGATCCAACGCGCTTTCTGGCGCACCGCGGCACCGAGGTCGGCGGGGAAATGGCCGCGGCTCGCGACGACCGCCCGACTTCCCGGCATTACCGGGAGACGCACGAACATGGTCTTCAGCCCAAGCGCGCCGAGCCGCAGCCCAAGCTCATAATCCTCGGTCAGGCTCGCCGCCGCGAACGGCACTCCGTCATTCGCGGCAGCGAGACGGTCGAGCGCCCCGCGCTCGATCGCGCAGCCGACCCCGGCGAGCGGGATCGCCGCGCCGACCGCTTCGCGCACGACCAGTTCCTTGACGTGGCTTTCGGCGAATTCGTCGGCATAATGGCCGCCGATCCAGCGCGACGCGGGATCGGGAAGTGGGAGCACGGGGAGCTGGACCAAAGCCGCGCGCTCGACCAGACGGTCGAACAGGCGAAGCTCGAGCGGGTGGACCAGATCCTCGGCATCGTGGAGCACCACCGCCTTGGCCCGCGGCGCGCCGTCCGCTTCATCGTCGGCAAGCGCGAGATAGAGGTGGTTGAGGCAGTCGGCCTTGGTCGTCGGGCCATCGACCGGCAGTTCGACGGGGCGGACACGCGGGTCGGCGACCTCGCCGATCGCGAGCGCGGTGGCGGGATCGTTGCGATAATGGCCGACGTAGAGGCGATAATCGTCATGCTCGAATCGCGCCAGCGTCGCGCGCAGCATGTCGCCGATCACCGCGGCTTCGTCCCACGCGGGAATCAGCACCGCGAGGCGGCCGGGGCGCTCGGGCGGCGCGAGGCCGTCGGCAAAGGCGCGCGGATAGCGGCTGTAGATCGTCAGCCCGCGCCAGCCCAAGCGGGCGAAATAGATCAGATCGACGATCAGGTCGTCGAGCGCGAACAGCAGCCCGCCGACCGCCGCGAACAGCGCGATCTCGCCCGTCAGTTCGGTCAACAGGAGCGCGACGCTCATCGCGCGATTGCGGCGAACGAAGACAATGGGGACGCACGGCGTATGGCGACCTCCTGTGTGAGTCGCGGGAACCGAGCGGGCGAATAAGTGTCATAACGGATATAAAACGACAAGTAGTTTGTCGCTGCTTTCTGCACTCGTTCTTGGGCGCATTTTCGCCTAACATTGGGGCGATGAGATTGATCGCCATCCTGTTGCTGATCATTGCCGCTACCGCCGCTGCAGCGCCGCCGCGCATCGTCGCGGCTTCGGGGCGCTGGGCGGCGCTGGCCGGGGCGGGGCAATGCGACGCCGCCAGCCTGTCACTGCTCCCCGCGTCTAAGACCCGGCTTCAGGGGCGCGCCAGCCTGAGCTTCGATCGCGGTGCGCGCCACGGGCAATTTGCCGCGGCGCTGTCGAAGCCCGTCGCCGCCGGGGCGAGCGTGATGCTGACGATCGACGACCAGCCCTTCCTGCTCGTCGCGCGCGGGCTGGGCGCATGGAGTCGCGGCCCGGCGCAGGAGGCCGCGATCCTCGCCGCATTGCGCGGCGCGACACGGATGCGGATCGAGGCGAGGACGTCGCGCGGGGTGCGGTTCATCGACCGCTATGATCTGGCCGGCGCCCCAACGGCGATTGATGCCGCGGCTGCGTGCGCGGCTGCGTTGTGATCGCGCGCTACTGGTAAATCGCCGGCGTTTCGACTAATCGGCGCAGCTTCCATGAGCGCCGACACCCATTTGATGCCGATTCCCGGGCCGATCGATCCCGTGCCCGTTAGGCGCGCGGCGGTGGTGCGCGCCGACGGCCGCACCGAACTCGTCGGGCTCGCCAAGGATCAGATCCGCTCGGCGCTCGAGACCGCCGGGCTTGAGCCCAAGGCGGCCAAGCTTCGCGCCAAACAGATTTGGCACTGGATCTATCATCGCGGGGTCGGCGACTTCACCGCGATGACCGATATCGCCAAGGCGCAGCACGGCTGGCTCGCCGAACGGTTCGTCATCACGCGGCCGCAAGTGGTCGAGGCGCAGGTCTCGACCGACGGGACGCGCAAGTGGCTTCTGCGCACGCACGACGGCCACGATTATGAAATGGTGTTCATCCCCGACGCCGACCGCGGCACCCTGTGCGTGTCGAGCCAGATCGGCTGTACCTTGAACTGCCGTTTCTGCCACACCGGAACGATGAAGCTGGTGCGCAACCTCGAACCCGCCGAGATCGTCGGGCAGGTGATGCTGGCGCGCGACGCGCTGGGCGAATGGCCCAAGGAAGGCGAGGCCAAGTCGGACGACAGCTATACCGCCGACGGGCGCATGCTGACCAACATCGTGATGATGGGGATGGGCGAGCCGCTGTATAATTTCGAGCATGTCCGCGACGCGCTCAAGATCGTGATGGACGGCGACGGGCTGGGGCTCAGCAAGCGCCGGATCACACTCTCGACCAGCGGAGTGGTGCCGATGATGGCGCGCGCCGGGGCCGAGATCGGGGTCAATCTGGCGGTCTCGCTGCACGCGGTGACCAAGCAAGTGCGCGACGAGATCGTCCCGATCAACCGCAAGTACGGCATCGAGCAATTGCTTCAGGCCTGCGCCGATTATCCCGGCGCCAACAATGCCCGGCGGATCACCTTCGAATATGTCATGCTCAAGGACAAGAATGACAGCGACGCCGACGCGCGCGAACTGGTGCGGTTGCTCAATCATTACGACCTGCCGGCGAAGGTCAATCTGATCCCGTTCAATCCGTGGCCGGGCGCGCCCTACGAATGTTCGTCCCCCGAGCGGATCCGCAGTTTTTCAAGCATCGTCTTCGCGGCCGGGATTTCGGCCCCGGTGCGCACCCCGCGCGGCCGCGACATCGACGCCGCCTGCGGACAGTTAAAGACCGCCGCGGAAAAGAAGAGTCGCGCCGAACTCGACCGCGAGGCGCAGGCGCGGGCCGCCGCCTGACCTGCTGACGCCTTGCGACAGGAGGCGACCCATGTCATTCCCACGCCATGTCGCTCATCCATCGCCTCGCCACCCCGTTGGTCAAGCGCGGCCGTGTTCACCTCATCCTGCCCGACGGAAGCCGCGAGACGGTCGGCCCCGGCGGCGACGGTGGCGAAGTCACCATTCGGCTCTCCGACCGCCGCGCGATCGGCCAGCTGGTGCGCTATCCGCGTCTTGCGCTGGGCGAGCTGTACATGGACGGCCGGCTGACGATCGAGCAGGGGACGATGCTCGACCTGCTTGAGATCATCGTCGGCTCGAACCCGTGGGAGCAGGGCGGCAAGCGCGGCAAGACCGCGATGAGCAAGCGCGGGCTGGCCCCGTTGAAAGCTGTGTTCCGCCGCAACAAGCCCGCCAGGTCGCGGAAAAATGTGGCGCATCATTACGATCTCGACGATCGACTCTACGATCTGTTTCTCGATCCGTGGCGGCAATATAGCTGCGCCTATTTCCCCGATCCCGGACAAGGCCTCGACGAAGCGCAGCGGCTCAAACTGGCGCATATCGCCGCCAAGCTCGACCTTCGCCCGGGGCAGCGCGTGCTCGACATCGGCTGCGGTTGGGGCGGGATGGCGCTTTACCTCAACCGCGTCGCGGGGGTCGAAGTGCTCGGCGTCACGCTCAGCGAGGAACAGCTCAAGGTCGCGCGGCGGCGCGCCGGGGAGGCCGGGGTCGCGGAGCGGGTCAAGTTCGAGCTGATCGACTATCGCGCGGTCACCGGGACCTTCGACCGGATCGTCTCGGTCGGCATGTTCGAACATGTCGGCGCGCCCAACTTCCGCGAATTCTTTCGCTCCTGCCACAATCTGCTCGCCCCTGACGGGGTCATGTTGCTGCACACGATCGGCCGCGTCGGCGGGCCGGGCG
>JBKJTQ010000280.1:0-2573 GCA_046589895.1 Sphingomicrobium sp. | reverse complement strand
GGCGCGACCCAGGCGGGATTGAACTTCTCGATCCCGTTCGCCGAGAACGTAGTGTGGATCGACAAGCGCGTGCGCGATGTCGATATGGAGCGCCAGCAAGTGCTGTCGACCGACCAGCGCCGGCTCGAGGTCGATGCCTTCGCGCGCTACCGCATCGTCGATCCGTTGCGCATGTATATCGCCGCGCGCTCAGAAGACCGGGTCGAGATGGCGTTGAAGCCAATCCTTGGGTCGCAATTGCGCAACGAACTCGGTCAGCGCTCGTTCGCCAGCCTGCTGTCACCCGAGCGCGAGGGCGTGATGGATAATATCCGCATCGGACTCAATCGGCTCGCGCGTCAATATGGCGTCGAAGTGATCGACGTGCGCATAAAGAAGGCCGACCTGCCCGACGGCACACCGCTGCAATCGGCTTATGCGCGCATGATTTCGGCGCGCACGCAGGAAGCACGCTCGATTCGCGCCGAAGGGGCCAAGCGTGCGCAGATCATCCGCGCCGAGGCCGATGCCGATGCCGCGCGAACCTATGCCGCAAGCTTTGGGCGCGACGCCGAATTCTACAATTTCTACCGTGCGATGCAGTCGTACGAAACGACCTTCATCGGCACTCAGGGGAGCAAATCGTCGCCGACCACGATGATCCTGTCGCCGACCAACGAATATCTGAAGGAATTCACTGGACGCTAGGGACCGGCTTGGGTTCAATTCGCGTTCATGCGCTTGATCTAGCATCGGTGCGTACCGCCAGCCAAGCGAAGGGTAAGGAATGAGTTTGTCTAAGGAGTTTCCGATCGTGCGATACGCTTATGGTGTTGCTGCCGCCTTGTTGCTTGGGGGAACCGCTTTTTCGGTTGCGACCGGTCAGGCCGGCGCTCAGGTCGCCCAAAATGCCCCTTCGGCGATCACGCCGCGCTCCGGCGCACCGACGTCATTCGCCGACCTCTCGGCCCGGCTCCAGCCGGCGGTGGTCAATATCTCGACCAAGCAGCGCATCGCCGTGCGCCAGCAGGCAGATCCGTTCGAGGAATTCTTCCGCCGTTTCGGCGGGCAGCCGCCGCAAGGCGGTACCACGCCGCCGGGGCCGGGCCAGTCCACTCCGCCAACGCGCGAGACCGGCTCGCTGGGATCGGGCTTCATCATTTCGCCCGACGGTTACGTCGTCACCAACAACCATCTCATTCAGGGCGCAAGCGGCACCGGAACGGTCGACAGCGTCACTGTCATTCTCGCCGACCGCAAGGAATATCCGGCGCGGATCGTGGGTCGCGATCCGGCTTCGGACCTCGCGCTGCTCAAGGTCGAAGGCAATAATCTGCCGTTCGTCAATTTCGGCGACAGCACGCGCGTGCGCGTCGGCGACTGGGTGCTCGCGATCGGGAATCCTTATGGGCTTGGCGGGACCGTCACCGCCGGGATCATCTCGGCGCTACACCGCGGAATCACGGGGGGAGGTGCCTACGACCGCTATATCCAGACCGACGCCAGCATCAACATGGGCAATAGCGGCGGTCCGATGTTCGACATGATGGGCAATGTCATCGGCATTAATTCGGCGCTCATCTCGCCGACCGGGGCGAGCGTCGGGATCGGCCTCGCCATTCCGGCTGAGGCGGCCAAGCCGGTGATCGATTCGCTGCGCCGCGGCCAGCGCCCGCAGCGCGGCTATCTCGGGGTCAGCCTCCAGCCGCTCGACGAAAATATCGCCGCCTCATTGGGCTTGCCCAAGGACATGGGCGAACTCGTGCGTTCGGTCGTCCCTGGCCAAGCCGCTGCCCGGGCCGGGCTTCAGCAGGGCGATGTCATCCTGCGGGTCAATGGCCGGCCGGTGACTCCCGACGAAACCGTGTCCTTCCTGATCGCCAACACCACCGTCGGCGCGCGCGCGCCGCTCGACATCATTCGCGGCGGGCGGCGCCAGACGGTAACGGTGGTGGTCGGCCAGCGCCCGACCGATGAACAACTCGCGTTGCAGGCCGGCGGCGATGCTGACGGCGCTCCAAACGGCGCGGTCACCCCGCCCGGGGCTGGCGTCCAGGCAATGGGCCTCACATTGGCGCCGCTGACCCCCGAACTGGCGCGCCGCTCCAATTTGCCCGCCGGTGCCCGGGGCGTAGCGATCACCGCCGTCGATTCGGCGAGCGACGCCGCCGAAAAGGGCATTCGTCCGGGCTTCCTGATCATCTCGGTTAACCAGATGCCGGTGACGTCGCCGGCCGAGGTCGCGGCCGCGGTCGAAGCGGCGCGCCGCGCTGGCCGCCGTAGCGTGTTGCTGCTGGTCAAGAGCGGAACCGTTCCCGAAGCGTTCGTCGGCATCGACATCGGTGCCAGGTAAGGGATTAAACCCTAACCGCTTGCCCGCGCTGCTTTGTTCGGCAAGACCTTGATCGTTTCAGGCTGAAAGCCCGAAGCGTGAATCAAGGTCTCGACAAAATTTTGCTAGAGCCTGATTCACGCTGTCGGAGGAAGCGCTTTGCGCTTCCTCCTTTGGCGATCAGGCTCTAGGCTTGCCGCCTAGCCGGACAAAGGGCGCATACATGGGCGATCGACCGACCAACATTTTCATCGGTGCGGGA
>JBKJTQ010000081.1:0-16030 GCA_046589895.1 Sphingomicrobium sp. | reverse complement strand
GCAGGGCAACACCGTGGTGGTGATCGAACATAATCTCGACGTCATCAAAACTGCCGACTGGGTGCTCGATTTAGGGCCGGGCGGCGGGGTCAATGGCGGGGAGATTGTCGCGCAGGGCACGCCCGAGAAAGTCGCCGCCGAACCGCGCAGCTTTACCGGCCACTATCTCGCGCCGCTGCTTCAGCGCACACCCCCCGCGTCCGACGACAAGCCGGCTGGGAAGGCCGCACCCAAGTCACGCCCGAAACGTCACCCCGAGCCAGCGTAGGCGTCTCCGAACCGGCAAAAGTCGGGACGAAGACCGACCACGCTGAGCATTAACTGTCCAACCTGCCTTGGCGAACGCGACGATCGCGCCAGATCTACAGCGGCGGCGCCAGCACCGCGCAGGCGATACGGTCGCCGCTATCACCGCTCGGGTCGGTCTTATAATCGTCGGCCTTGGCGTGGATCACCAATGCCGTGCCGTCGGCGTCGGCGAGCATGTTGGCACCACTCTTGATCATCGCTCCCGCGACGGTGAATTTCGCGGTCGCCGTGCCTGCGCCAGCGACTTCGAGATTGGCGAGGTCGCCGAGATGCGCGCCTTGCGGATTGTCGCGGCCGTGCTGCTTCGCGCCGGGGTTCCAGTGCGCCCCCGCGCTTTCGAACTTGGGCCCGTCGCACAGTCCCTTTGCGTGGAAGTGGATGCCGTGGACCCCGGCGGGCATTCCGGTCGCGCTGACCGCGAGCATCAACCCGCTCGCATCCTCGCTGACCGAGACGCTGCCCAGCGCCTTGCCGTCGGGCCCGGCGAAATTGAAGCTTTGCGCGGCGCCCGCCATGCCCTCCGCCATCATGTCGTTGCCCACCATCATGTCATTGGTCATTCCCATGTCGGCATTGGCAACAGGCGCCTCGGCCTCGCGCGAACAGGCCGCGAGCGATAGCGTGGCAACGGTGGCGAGAATGGCGGTGCGGGAAAGTCGGGTCATGGCGCGCTCCTGTGGGTTCGGCGTTGGAAACGCGCCGCGCCGCCGGAGGCTCCGCTTTACCTCGTTGGAGCCGGGGCGAATGTGATTTCGACGCGACGGTTTTGCGGTTCGCGCACCCCGTCGGCGGTGGCAATGAGCGGTTGATCCTCGCCGTTATTGACGGTCGATACGAGGTCCGCGGATATACCGCGCCCGGTCAGATAGCGGCGGACCGCCTCGGCGCGCGCTGCCGCCGCTCGCCGATTGGCCCCCGCCGCGCCCGATCGGTCCGAATGGCCCGCAATCAGGATCGCCCCGCCGGGCGCCTGCAGGTAAGCGGCGGCGGCAATGTCGAGGATCGCCGCGGCATCCTGGTCGATGCGCGGTTCGCCCCAGCCGAAAAAGATCAAATAGGATCCGGTCCCGACGGCGGATTGCGACCGGGCCGGACCAGCACCCGCCGCGATCAGAAGCATGGGCAGCGCCATCCACGTTCGCATCACTTGCTCCATTGCCAAGCGGAATGAGGCGCCAATCTAGGAAAATGCACGACACCGTGCAATCGCGCCCGCGCCACACAAACCAAACCCCGGAAGAGCCTGCGCTCTTCCGGGGTTAAGGTTCTGGCCTGGGCCCGCCCGGCTTTAGCCGCGCTCGGGGACAGGCTCCGGCGGCGGCGGCGGCGGCGGCGGGGGTGCCGGGCAGATGTCGGTCGCCAGGATCACCGATCCGTCCAGACACGTCTGCGTCGCGGGCGGAGGCGGCGGCGGAGGCGCAACCGGTTCAATCACGATCGGCAGCGGCGGCGGCGGCGCAAAGTTGAAAATCAGGCTCGCGAGCAGCGAGTGTGATTTGTAGCGGCCCGACGACTCGCCATCGACAATGTCTAAATTGAGCTTCGGCGCCACGAAGTAGCGGTATTTAAGGCCCAGATCGACGTTGTTGCTGATCGACTTACGGACCCCGGCAATTCCCTGATAAGCGACCGAACGGTCGTTATCGCTGCCGCTACCGCCGACGTTGGCCGGATCGATGAAATTGAGTTTGTAGCGCACGTTGGCGAGGCCGACGCCGCCGCCGACATAACCGGCCCAGCCATTATCGCCGTCGAAATCCAGCAGCGCATTGGCCATCGCCGAATAGACGCGGACGTTGCCGTCGACGTCCGCGCGACTGCCATTCGTAAAATTGATCTCGTCGACCGAGGCGCGCTTGTAGCCGGCTTCGAATTCGGCGCGGACCGCGCCGAAATCATAACCACCGATGAGATCGAGATCGATACCGCGCTTATGATCGAGCCCAAAGAAATCGTTAACCTCGACCGGAGTGCCGCGGCGCGTGAACGACACGTCAAAGTCGCTGTCTTCGACGATCATCAGCCCGCCTTCGACGCCGAAATACCAACTATTGTCGCGAGCGACAGCCGGTGTCGCCAGCGCGGTCGAAGCGAGAGTCATCGCAATGGCCAGCTTGCGCATAAAATTCCCCTTTCACGTGCGTCCCGGATTAGAACTGCCGGAACATAATATGAGCGGGGTAGTTTCGCCGCAAGATTTTGATTGACCGCCGCTGTTGCGCAAATGCCGCAACTTCGCACGACAGTGCATTCAACTATCTAGGAAAACGTCCGAAATCAGCTTGCGATGAGTCCGTGGGTGCGTAATGCGAAAAGAATCTGTCCGACCGCAGCCCGTGCTTCGGCATCGACCGTGGCGCCGCCGACCGCGCCCGCAATTGGGGGAAGCTGGCTCGCGACCACTTTCAATCCGCCGATCACCACTTCGCTCCCGCGTATCGATCCGCTCGTCCATGCGCCGTCGCGATAGGCGAGCTCTACCCCGGTGCCGCGATCGGTCAGCCGCATTCCCTCGACCGGAGCGACGAACCGCCAGCCGCCCGCGCTCCATCCCGCGAGCGCTCCTTCATGACCGGCGAAAACTCCGCTCGCGCCCGCCGCGACGACGCGGTAGAAAGTGCCGACGATCGGGCTCGCGGGCGGCGCGGCGATCGGCGCGGCTTCGACCGACGCTCCGATCAGCAAATCGACGATCACTAGCGCTTCATTGTGAAACAGCTCCTTCTGGACTTGCCCCGCCACCAGCAGCGGCAATCCAAGTCGCGGCGTCATTTCCATCGTCTCTCTCCTCAGGCGGCCAGGGTCAACGACGCGGGCCGCGACGGCACCGCGCCCTGTTCGATCACTTCAAACTGAACCGGTCCGGTGCCCAGTGCATCGACCTCGGTCGCCACAATCACGAGAGTCGGAACCGTCGTCACTCGCGTCAGAACGCCCGTCCCGCGGCGCACGCTCAGCGCGTAGCTCACCGCCTCGACCTCATCGGCGACGCTTGCCGTCCACCCGATCGAGGCCGCGCGCCGCGCTACCCAGCGCAAAGTGTAAAAGCCGCCTCCAACGCTCACGTCGAAATGGCACGGACTCATCGGCCGCAATCCCTCGCCATTGGCAAAGATGGCGGCGCTTGGCGGAGCGGCTTCGTCGTCGGCAACTCCATAGGCGCGGGCGACGACCTCGGCCCCGAGCATCGCGGGGTCCAACGCGACCCGCACCAGACTCGCCGGGTCGAGCAGGACGACGCGCTCGCCGCTTGCATGGAGCGCCATTGCCCACTCGCTGCCGCGCCGACCGCGCATCAGGTCGGACAAACGATACGCTCCGCTGCCGAGCGCCACCGCGCGTCCGAACTGCATGATCTCATCGCCGATCAGCATCGCATTGGCGCCCATCGCCAGTGCGTCGCCATCGGCATGATAAAGCAAGGCCACAGGGTTGGAGAGCATCACATCGACGCTATTGATCCGATCGATCAACTCCGCCTGCCCGCCCCCCAGAACCGACGTTGCGACCCCCGTCAGCGTCGCGCGATCGACGCGCAGCATCGCCAGCGGCTGACCGTTGACCTCGACCGTCACCGCGGTCGGTCTGAACCGCCCATCGCTTCCCAGCGCCAGACTCACGCCAAACTGGTCGGCAACCCCGGTCGACGGCAGGTCGATCAGCATCGGGATGCTTTTTCCCGTCGCCAGGTCGGGGTCGAGGTTGCCGCGCCCGGGGTCCGCGACCAGCGCGCTTCCACCTTTAGGAACCCGGCGCGCTTCGACGACCGCGACCAGCCCCTCGAGCGTCACGCCTTCGATCCGGTACGCGCCAGGGACCCCAACGATATTGACAGCTTGCCCGGGCCGCAGCGCGAGATGCGGCGGCGCGAGCCGCAGCGTCACGCGGTCGCGCCCCGCCCATCGCCGCGCCAGCGCATCGCTCGCCAGCGACTTGGCCGCCTGCGCGCTTATCGCCGCAGCGCTGTCGATCCGCCGCTGGCTGCGTCCGCCGATCGCCACGCTCGCGCGCATCTGCCCGGCCTGATAGTCGCGCTCGGGGTCGTAATATTCGACCGTCAAGGCGTCAGGCAGGGCATCGGCGGCCTCCTGCGCGCGCTCGACCCGCGGCACCGGCCGATCCCCCTCGATCGCACATCCGGCGCGGCGCGGCTCGCCGATCGTCACCGCCGCCGCGCCACTTGCCGTCACGCGAAGCATCGTCCCGTCGTCATGATAAATTCCGCCCCACAGCTCGACCAAGGGCTCGACCGCCGAGCGCCGATCATTACCGAGCGCGGCAAAGCCCGCCAGCAAGGCCGCGTCGCTCGCTTGCTCGATCAGCCCGCCCGAAATGTCGCTGATCACCGCCGCGACGCGCGGCGGCGCTGCGTCCGCGATCAGCTCGAAGGTTAGCGACGGGATGCGATTGCCATAATCGGCCAGCGCCATATCCTCGAATACAGCCAGCGCGATCCCGCGAAACGCCGGCGATCCGCCGACTCCTTCGATCGATGCGATTAGCGGGTCGACCGGCTGGGCCTCGCTCCCCGGATAGAAACGATGCTTTAGCTTCGACTTGAACAGGCCGTCGCTCCCGCGAAGCAATTTGCCGTCGGCCCAGATGCGTCCGATCGATTGCGCGCTACGTGACGACAATGCTACCGCGAAGCTCGCCGAATAAGTGTAATTGATGGAGCTCGGCGAACCCTTGCCGCCGCCGCTCGCGACCTCTTCCTCGCGCAGGTCGGTCGCCCACACCACTGTCCCCGCGACCCGCATCCGCCCATAGATTCGCGCGATCGGGGTGCCATAGGATGAGGTCTGGAGGCGAAGATCGCCAAGCCGCGGCCCGCGCCGCGCCGGCGGCCCGAACAGATTCTGGTCGATCGACTGGCCGATGATGCTTCCCAGCGCGCCGCCGATCGGTCCGCCCAGCGCGGTGCCGAGCGTCGTCAGGACCAATGTTGCCATGGCTTAGCTCCCTTTCGCGGGGCGGACCCGCGGCCGCAGCGCAGCGGCGACGGGCCACGATGGTGGGCCGGGCCGCTCGACAATCTTGCGACTGACGATATCGGCGTGGAGCAGCCCGTCTCCGGTCCATATCCCGAGATGCCATTGCGCGGCGCCGGGCCTGAGCAACAGCAAATCCCCCGCCCGCCGCCGCGGCCGCGCCACCCGCCGGAATCTGGCGTTGGCGAAGGCGAGGATCGGCCCGCGATGCGCCCCGCCCAATCGATAGTCGTCGCGCACCCCCGCCGCCTCGATCGCGTAGGCGAGAAGCACCAGCCCGACGCAATCGAGTCCGATCGCAGGATCGCGTCCTTGGGCAATAAACCGCACCCCGATCGCCGCGCGTGCGCGCGCCACCGCTTGCTCTCCCTTTGTCACATCAAGCTCCCGGATAGCGCGTGAGCAAATCATTGCCCGGCAAATGGGGTTCGCCGCGAAAATTGGCGCTGTTGGCGAAGCGCGTGCGGCACGTCGCGAAGCGCTTGTCGCACCCCTTGGTCAACCGCACCCGGCACCCCGCTTGAAGCGTAAACAACGGCACATCGCGAAGCACCGCCGCGCCTGTTTCGACCGCGATGATCCGGCTTCGCCACCCGCCATTCGCGCCATCGATCACGCATGCCTCGCCCAGCAAAAAACGCTCGTCGACCACTCGATCGAACGTCACCCGCTCCCCGTCGAACGCAGCCACGACAAACGTCTCGCGCCGCCCGGCCAGATCAACGCGACATTGCCGGTCACCCAGTTCGGCGCGACATTCGGGCGAGGTCTCGGGACACACCGGCGCCGACAGCGCCTCCGCCGCCCCGACCAGCTCGGCCGCAAACCCCCCATCCTTGATCGACACCGGCCCCAACCCGCCGCCGACCAGAGCGAGTTTCTCGCCGTCGGGGTTCTGCCAATCGATCGCGAATAGCGACACTCGCGCCCCGTCCCATCGGCCCGCCTCAAGGTCGCGCTCGGACAATGCGGCGTCGCTCAGCGCCCCTTCAATCTCACCCCCCTGCGGCTCAAGCCCCGCGCGCAGCCGCACCGCCGCCGGAGTCATTGCCGGCGACGGTCGATAGCGTGCCCCACCCACCACCAGCGCGCGATCATGGCTGGTCAGCCCCAGCCCGGCGCCGTCGCGCCGCTCGAGCTTCCAGCAGAAAGCGAGGCTGGTCAGATCCCCGGCCCCGATCGTCATTCCTCATCCTCGCGAACTTCGATCAACGGCACGCTCGGCGCCTCGCCGGCGGCAAAGCTGACGCGGTTGATGTCGATCCGATCCTCGGCAAAGCGCACCGGCACGTCGAACAGAAATCCAGCGCTGACCGCCAGCCCGCTCGGCGGCGGAGCCGCGAATCCGATTCTTCCCCCCGCAACCAGCGTCCAGCCGCTGACCCGCTCGACGCCGTTGATCGCGACCCGCACCGATCCTGCCACCGGCCGGCTGATCCGCCGCTCGACTTCGCCATATATTTTGCGCAGTGCGAAGCTGGTCCGCGCGCCATCGCCAACCCCCAATGGCTGGTCGCTCGCTCCTGGCGCGACATCGAGCGCACCAGATGAATGATCGAACGGATCGCGAAATCGGAACGCCACCGCGCGCCCGCGCCGCGCCCGGAAAAAATCGATCAGTTTGACCAGTTCGCTTTCTCCCCGGATCCCCGGCCCGGCATCGAACCGTAGCCGCGCCTCGCTCCAGTTGGCGTTGCGATATTCATGCCCGCTGACGCTTGTCACGACGTTGGTCGAATAGCCTGGCGAGACGCTCGCTTCCTGCCCGATCGCGATCGGAAAATCCTCGTCGACGAACGCGTCCATATCCTGCTGCTCCCCGAAAATTGTCAGTCCATCACGCGCGACTTGAGGCCACGCCCAGATGATCGTTTCCGCAACGCCGAGCGCTTGCGCCTCGCGCGCCGCGGCGATGATCCGTGTCCATTCGACCCCGTCGCGCGGTCGCGTCGCGAAGCCGCTCAGATAATGCTGTTCGCCGCGCGGATAGCCGAGCCGAGCCTCGATCGCCGCCCGCGCCGCTGCGCGCTTGGCGCCAGCGCCGCTTGTCACCCAATCATAGTCCTCGACCTGCAACACATCGAACCCAGGCCGCGCCCAGCCGAGCGGCAAATTGGCGCGCCGCACCTCGGGCGAGGCAGGATCGAGCAGCCCCGGCACGAACACTAGCAGGTGCGAGGTCAACGACGGCGCTTGTGCGCGTGCCGCATCCACCACCGCTGACGTCGCCGCGGCAAGCACCACTCCCGCCTGGTCGAGCAACGCCTTCTGCGCCGTGCTCAGATTGCCCCCGACATCGGCAATTTCGACTGGCGAGCCCCCGAACGCCGCCACCGCCGACGCGTCGTACAAGGCGATCCGCCGGTCGCTCCCGACCCACCACCACGGCTCGCCGACCTGAAACAAAGGTGCGATCCCGACCTCGACCGAGATCGCGACGAACGCGGCCGCCACCCGCCCGAGATAGGCAATCGCTTCATTATTGGCCGGCGACAGCAGCGCCGACGGCGGCTCATATCCGGTCGCCGCATAATCGCCGTCGAAAAAGCGTTGCTGCCACCCAGCAGGGCAAAACATCGCCAGCAATTCGAAGCTCAACGACCAGATCAACCGATAGCCATTGGCCTTTGCCGCTTTGGCCAGCGCGCGGTGCCACGCCAGCGCCGGCACGCACAGCGTCCGCCCCGCATCGACCAGCCCGTCGCTGCCGAGTGCGGGATAATGGCTCATCCCGACATAATGGTTGATCGTCCCGCGATAGCCCGACGCCATGATTTCCTCGACCAGCCGCGCCGGGCAGCGGTGGTACAAATCGTCATATGCGGTCGCCATCCCGAACCCATTCTCGGGCGCAACCGCATCGCCGACGGCGATCGTGCTCCCCCCGCCGTCACACACGATCGCGCTTAGCGTCACCTGCCCCGGCGCGCGGACGCTGCGGATCAAGCTTGACCCTTGTTCATAGTCGCTCGGCGTGATGCTGATGAACATCCGCTCAATATCGCTCGGGTCGACCCGGTCGGCCTCGCCCGGCAGCAGGAAACCCCCATCGAGCGCATCGAAGTCGAGCGTCACCAGCGCATCGCTCCCCGATCCTGTCGCATAATTCCACAACCGGACGTACCACGTTCGCCCGCCCGGCCCCTCGATCGTCAGCACCGCCCCCTGCACCGCGTCGAGCGGCGACACCCCGCTCGACCGCCACCGGAACTTCAGCGTGCACCCACGATAATCGCGCGCCGTCTCGCGCGCTTGGCCCGGGTGCGAATGGCGGTCGACGCTGTCCCAGATCAGCCCCACCAGGTCGCCGCGCCGCAGGAACTCGACATCGACCACCAAGGATTGCGCATCATCGCCCCCGGTCACGCTGGCCATCGCCCCGCGTGGGAAATCGACCGTCCAGTGGAATGGGGTAAAGCGCTTGATGAAGCTGCGATCGACCGGCGCGTCGGCAGCTGTGAACCAGTGGTTCATCGCGCGTCGTTCCGGATCGCCGACCGCACCGCATGCGCAATTTGCCGCGAAGATTGGCGCAGCACGCCAGGGTCTCCCGCGTGCGGGCTGCTCAAGGAAATCGCCACGCGCACATCACGTGCGCCGCCGCCACCCGCCAGCTGTTCGATCCGCCCGCCGCTCCCCGGAACGAACAGTTCGGGTCCGCGCTCACCAACCATATAACCACGCCCCGCGCTCACCGGCCCGCCGGTCGCGCGCCCGGGCAGCCCGGCCAGCCCCGACACCAGGCTGGTCAGCAATCCCCCAACCCCGCCACCTTGCCCGCCGCGGCCGAGCGAGGAAAAGGCCGTGCGCAGCGATGCCGAGGCAATCTGCGCCATCGCCGCCAGCGCGACCTTCTTCAAATCGTCGAACCCGAACTTGCCGCTGCTGATTGCGCGAGCGAGCACCCCCTCGATCAACCGCCCCGCGCGTGCCGCCCCCGTCGCCAGCGGCCCTTCAAGCTCGCCGCGCATCGTTGCGACATCGCGCGCAAAGCCGCGCGTGTCGGCGCGCACGCTGATCACCATCGCGTCCAATTCCTCGTCCATTCCTTATCTCCGCTGATCGGGAAAGCGCGTCATCAGCGCATCGATAGTCGCGCGGCTCGGCGGCTCGCCCGCCTCGCCCGGGGGCATGAGCGCATCACATAGTTCGGCCGGGGTCGCGTTCCAGAAGGTGTCTGGGCTCCACCCCAGCATAGTCGCCGCCGCCCCAGCCAGCCTCCGCGCCGCCACGCCGAACATCAGCGGCCCTGCAATATCTGCCCGAGCACCAGCTTGATCAGCGGCGCTACCGCCACCAGCCCCTGCTCGACCACCGCCTCGCCAATCGCGCCGCGCCCGATCCCCGCCGGCCTCCCGCTCGACAGATGATCGAACAGCGCCGCCACTTGCGCCAGGCTAAGCCGCCCCTCGCTCGCCTGCTCGACTAGCCCGAACAGCGGCCCCAATTCTTCCTCGGCGGCAACCAGCGCGGCAAAGCTCGGGCGCAATACCAGCGTCTCGCCGCCTACGATAAGGCTAGCCTCGCCGCGATGCCGATTGGCGATACTCACAGGCTCGCCACCACGCCCGAGCTTTCGAGCGCCAGCGTATAATTGCGCTCACCGTTGAAATCGCCGGCATATTCCAATCGCGAGACGAGGAACCGCCCCTGCATCCGCTCGCCGCTTTCGAAACTAAGCTCATAATCGGCCAGGTCCCCCGCCAGGGCCAACCCGCGCAGCCGCGCCTCGGCGCTACTCCCGGTGAATATGCCGCTCCCGCTCACCGACACCGACCGCACCCCCGCGCCCGACAGCAACTCGCGCCACCCATTGCTATCCTTGTTGGTGATCGCGACGAGGTCGCCATTGACCGACAATTGGGTCGTCTTGAGTCCCGCCACCGTGGCAAACGTCTGCCCCGCCCCGCCGCTCCCGATCTTCAACAAAAACGCACTTCCCCGCTCCGCCGCCATGATCGTCTCCTTGAGATTACCCTCTCCCATCGGGAGAGGGAGGGACCCGCGCCAAAGGCGTGGGAGGGTGAGGGTGATGAGGAGCTCAGCTCCGCAACAACCGCGCCCGAAAATCGACCGCCGCGGCCCACGGCCCGGCGACGTCGCGCACGATCCGTCGCCGCACCAGCGTACAGCTGACCAGCTGCCAGCCCTCAACCGCCGCTGTCCCAAGCACCGCCGCCTCGAGCGCATCGGCAAGCGGATGAAGCCGCGCCGGCTGTTCGTCCCACAATGTCGCCGCGACCAATATCTCGCGCCCCGCGCCCGACTTATGGCCCCAGTCGCTCTCGCTCCCCGCATCGATCGCGACATAGGGAAAGACCGCGCGCGCCGGCGGCCCGTCATATACCCCGGTCAGTTCGCCGATTGCGCCGAGCCGCAACGCGATCGCCTGTTGCAGTGCCGCCCCCGCGCTCATCGCCCGAGCCCCGCAAAGCGCAGCCGCACATCCTCGATCGAACGCTGGATCAACCGCCGCCCGCGCACCCGGATCATGTCCCCGCGCCGCTCGACCACCAGTCCCTCGATCGCGCCCAGCGCGCGCTCGACCGCCGCCAGCCGCCGCTCGACCGCGTGCCGCACCATCTCGCCCAACCTCATGACCGTATCTCCTCGCAGCGCAGCGTGATGCGGTCGGGAAGCGCCGGATCGTCGACCCGCTGGCGAATCCCCAACACCCGTCCCCCCCACCGTATTCGCTGCCCAACCTGGATCCCCTCGCGCACCCGGATCATAACCTTGAACCGCGCCATCGCGCTCAGCGCCTGGCCCTCGGCCTCGGCCCCCACCCCTTCGGGTGCGACCGACGCCAGGCACCGCGCCACCACTACCCAGTCGGGTAATTGCGCCCCGATCGCATTGCGCTCTGCTGTAAGCGCTTCGATCACCACGCGCTCGCGCAGCAAGCCGGCAAATTCGCGCCCGCTCATGCCAACCGCATCCGGCGATACGGCCGCCACAGCGCGGTCACCGCAGCGGGAGGCTCGCCCAGATCGCCGTCGCGACTGGCGAACAAATGCCCGACCAGCCGCAAAATCCCGTGCCGCAGCGGCTCGGGAATGCCATTGGTGTCGCTCGCCATCCCCGCGGTCGCCGCCACGCGCACCCGCGTCGCGCCGCCTGGATCGATCAGCCGCACCCAGCCATCCCCCGACGCATCAATATCGATCGCATAGGCCCCCGCGGCGAGCGCCACCGCGCTCCCGTCGAGCGCCAGCCCCTCGACGCTATCGATCGATCGCACCGGCGACAGCGTCAGCCGCTGCCACGCCCCGCTTACCGTCAGTGTTTCGCTGAACGGCCGCGCGATCAGCACGCGGTTGGTGAACGCCTCGCACAATGCGCTCGCGGTTCGCACCATCCCCGCCAACAGCGCTTCCTCCTCGCCGCGCTCGACCCGCACGAACGCCTGCACTTCGGGCAGCGACAGTGCCGGCTCGGCGATCCCCGCGCTCAGCATCAGCGTTGCTCCACGCGCAGCACGATCGTGCGCTCGTCCTCGCGCCCCGACAGCAATATGACATGGTTGACCAGCCGATACTGATGCCCGGCCACGCCCCCGCCGACGGTCACCGTCGCGATCTTGGCATCGAAGCTCGACCCGACGATGCTCGCCCCGCCCGCCTCGACCGGCGCGACCTCGAAGCTGCTCGCGACGATGACATCGCTGTCGAGATATTCGGCGCCCCAATCGACCGCATAGTCGAGGATCGCGCCCGGATCTTTCAAATGGAAGCTCATGCTGGCCTCTTTGCTTTAAGGGTCGAAAAAAGGGGCGAGACTAGCGCGCCTCGGGGACCAGGGCCGGTTCGGCAGTGGCGGTCGTGCGCCGCTTTGGCGGCACCTTGCTTCCCGCGTCGCTGCTCGCCGCATCGGCGATCGGGACCTGCGCCAGACTGGTGGCGGCGATCGTCATGCCGCCACCGCCTTGATCACCGCGAAGTTGAGTATCACTGCTTCGGTCAGCGCCGCGCCCGAGACATTGTGCAACTGCACCCGGCACGATCCCGCCGCGACTGCCGTCACGCCGGCCGAATAAGCATCCGCGCTCGCCCCCGACGCGATCGAAACCAGCACGACGTCGTTCGCCGCGATGCTATTGTTGGTTAGCGTGAATGACACGAGCGCTCCGGCGGCGAGCGAGGCGCCGTCCATCGTTATGCGCCCGCTCGGCTTGTTGAGCGTTACGCCGCTCGACTTGCCCGCCGCCTGGGTTACCGCGCCGCCATAGCCCGCCGGATAACCGACCCGCCCGACCAGCCCGATATATTCAAACTGGCCCGGCGTCCCTCCGCCGGTCGCGATCCATCCCAGCGGGCTGCCGGCGGTGGGCGCGATGTTGAAAACCAGTTCGCCCTGCGCCTGTTCACCCGTGGTCGGCGGTGCCGCGCCATAATAGACAATCCGCCCGTCGTTCGGATTGTCATGCGCCCGCACATTCAGCGTCCACGCCTGCAGCATGAACGGGACTACCGAATTGCGCCCGGCCGCCGCCAGCGTCCCTCCCGCCGACGGGCTGGTCACCCGCCAGATCGGGGTCCCGCCATAGTTGAAATACATCGCCCCGCCGCTGATCTTCTCGTGAAAATAATCGGGGATGCTATTGTTGCGAAAAGATCGCACGCGATTGTCGCCGTTGGTCCCATCGCCAATGATATGCTCAACCGTGATTCCGTCGGGCGTGGTCTGCATGACGTTGAGCGGCTTGTTGGTCGACAGGCCCGGATTGGACGGTTTGGCGTAAAGATAAACTCCCGTGCCATGATGCCCCGCGCCATGCAGCCCGCCCATGATGATCGCACCGCCAAGGCTTTGGCTGGGCCCTTGACCGCCTTCCGAATATGCGCCCAGCAATTGGCATGTGCTGCGCATCGCATAAGCGCCGCCTGATCGGACCGTTATCCCGCTCGACCACAATACTCCGCCATTATTGTCCGGTCCAAGGTTGATCCACACTGCCGCGTTGGTCCCCGGCGGCGTGACCGATCCCGCCGCTTCCTGGCCATAAACGAGCGCGTAACGCTGCCCCTGCGCGGTCGGATAAGCGACCGTGGCGGTGGCGACCCCACCGATGGCGGGCCCGTTGGCGACGCCCAGCCCATTGCTCTCGCCATGCGGCGCTTCAAAATGGTTGCCCAGGAACGACAGGTCGCGGATGCCCCATTCGCCGTTGAAGCTATAGTCGCCGCCAATGCAATGACCCGCGTTGGCGTCGGTGCCTTCGACCCTGAGGCCATCGCGCCCGTTAAAGGTGCTGCGGACATTCTCGACTTTCCAATTATTGGCATTGCCGGGGAAGGGGTTCCCGTCGCTCCCCGCGCCAATGTAGATGCCGTCCCGCGCAAAGCCTTCGATCTGGCAATCGCGAACCACGCCGCGGCCGCGCATGAAGATGCCGTCGGCATTGTCGGATCGCGACCCGCCCCCGCCCTTCAGCTTGACGCCCTCGACGATCGACCCCTCGGCCGAGGCGCCATTGGGCTCGCTGATGTAATCGCGCGTATGCTGGGTATTGAGGATGATCCCGGCGGTGCTCACCGGAAAGCGCAGTTGGGTCGCCGCGCCGCCCGCCTGGCCGACGCCCTCGCCCTTGATGCGGATCGTCTGCTTGAGGTTGATCGCGCTGCCGACGAATGCGCGCCCCGCGGGAAGGCGCAGCGTCGGTCCCGGAAACCACAGGCCGTCGCCCACCGGAGCGATCACCCGCGCCGCGGTCAGCGCCGCCTGGATCGCGGGTCCATTGTCGGTTCCGGTCGCGCCATTGTCGTCGGCGACATAACCGAACCAGCGCGCGTCGATGTCGCCGCTATATTTGCGCACCCACGCCCCCGACGCCCCGCTCGGATCCGTGCTCGGTGCGACGAACAGGCCCTGCCGCGGATCGGCGCTCACCGAGGTCGCCAGATTGGCCGGCGAGAAAACGAACATCCCCTCGCGACCGGCCTCGCTCAGGAACAAGGAGGCGCCCGCGGTCGCCGGGCTCGCGATCAGAGCGCTACGGCTCACGACCGCGCTCGACGCGCCACCAGCCGCCGCATCGAGCCGGCTGAACCATTCGGCCGCCGCAACCAGCGCGAGCGTCTTGGTTCCGGGGGTGAAGTTGGTTGCGCTCCCGCCGATCGGGTCACGCGCTACGCTGCCGTTGGCGAGCATCGTGCCGCGCCCGACCTCGCGTTCCGCGGGCTTGTCGATCCCCTGTATGCAATAATAGAATTTATCGCCCGCAACCAGCGCGCCGGCGACTCCGGTATAGCCCGCGACTGCCGCGCCGGGCACGATATTTCCGGTTCCCGTCGCCGTCGTATAATTGCGCACCAGGTCGACGAATTTCGGTGTGAATGGGTCCGCCATGCGCCCCCCTCTCGATCTTGCTCAGTTTAATGGGTGCGGGCGGGCCGCCACTTTGACTGCCCGCCCGCTCAGGGTCCGTTTCCGTCAGGCGGTGCCGGCCCGCACCCCCACCCGGCCTCCCAACAGAATATCCTGGATGGGTGGCCGGGTGGGGCGCGGGCCGGTGCCGCTTCCACCTTAGTGGAACAGACTCTACGTCACGCGAATTTGAGCAGCTTGATGCTTTCCGAATTGGTCACTTGCCCGCCGATCCGCTTGGTCGCGTAAAAATGGACGTAGGGCTTGTTGGTATACGGATCGCGCAGGATCTGCGTCGCCTGCCGCTCGGCGATCGTATAGCCCGCCTTGAAGTTGCCGAACGCGATCGACAGGCTATTCGCCGCCACATCGGGCATGTCCTCGGCCTCGATCACCGGATAGCCGAGCAAGGTCGCCGCGCTGCCCGAAATCAGCCCCGGCTGCCAGATATAGGCGCCGTCGCTGGTCTTGAACTTGCGGATCGTCGTCGCGGTGGTCGAATTCATCACGAACACCGCGCCCTGGCGATACGGCTGGCGCAGCGCCTGGACCAGATCGAGCAATTTGTCCTGCGGGTTGGCCGCGGGAAAGGCACCCAACGCCCCCGTGCCGATCGTCTGCAGCGTTCCCATCGCCCGCACCCCGTCGAGCGTGATCGCATTGGGCGAGGAGAGGAAACCGAGCGGCTGCGCCACCCCCGTCCCCTTGACGAACGCCATCCCCTCGGCGCGCGCGAATTCGGTCGCGATTTCGCTTGCCAGCCACGCCTCGACATCGAACATCGCATCGTCAAGCATCTGCTGCGACGCCGCCGGATTGGCGTAAAGGTCGCCCGACGCCGGGACGATCTCGACGAACGTCCCGGTGTTGGTCGCCGGCCGCGCCGCCTCGAACCCGACGAAGCCCGACGGCGTCCCCCCGGTCGACACCAGCTTGCGATAGCCCGCGCTGCCGACGCGCACGACATTGGCGATGGCGCGGATCGGGGAGATCGCGACCAATGTCTTGTCGATCGCCTCGTCAATCTCGCGCGGCACGGCATAGCCGCCGATCGCATCGGTCGAACTGCCGATCGCCTTCTGCTCGAGCCCGCTTTCCACACCGCTCCGCAAATAGCCCTCGACGAACGCCGTGGTCGCCGCTGACTTGACCCCGTCGAGCGCCGGTCGCTGGCCTGCGATCACGCCCTCCTCGACCCGCTTGCGCAGCAACGCCAATTCCTCCTTGAGCCCCGCCATCCCCGCCTCGTCAAACGCCTCGAACGACGCCTCAAGCTTGTCCGCTTTCACTTCGATCATGTTTATTCTCCCAGCAATTTGATACACTTCACCGTCGCCCCGGCGTTGAGCCGGGGTCCACCCTCT
>JBKJTQ010000067.1:0-8099 GCA_046589895.1 Sphingomicrobium sp. | reverse complement strand
TTGGTGACCGCGATCACCATGCCCAGCAAAAGGTGCGCCCGCTCGCGCGCCTTGGCGAGCTGGTACTTGGCGCGCCGCGTGATCACCTCCTCGCGGAACTTGACGAAGCTCTCGATGATGTCGCGAAGCGTCAGCGTCTCGGGCCGGCCGCCGCGGATCGCGAGCATATTGGCCGGGAAGCTGCTTTGCGCCGGCGTGTGCCGCCAGAGCTGGTTGAGCACCACGTCCGGGGTCGCGTCGCGCTTGAGGTCGATGACGACGCGGACGCCCTCGCGGTTGGACTCGTCGCGAATGTCGCTGACGCCTTCGATGCGCTTGTCCTTGGCGGCTTCGGCAATCTTCTCGACCAGCCCGTTCTTGCCGACCTGATAGGGGATGGCGGTGAGCACGATCAGCCGGCGGTCGCCGCGACCTTCCTCGACATGCGCGCGGCTGCGCATCAGGATCGATCCGCGCCCGGTGGTGTAAGCTGAACGAATCCCGGCGGTGCCAAGGATGATCGGCGCGGTCGGAAAGTCGGGGCCCTTGATATGCTCCATCAGTCCTTCGGACGTGATTTCCGGGTCAGCGATGAAGGCGTGGCAGGCGGCGAGCACTTCACCGAGATTATGCGGCGGGATGTTGGTCGCCATGCCAACCGCGATTCCGCCCGCGCCATTGACCAGCAAATTGGGGAAGCGCGCCGGAAGCACCTGCGGCTCGCGCTCGCTGGCGTCATAATTGGGGGTGAAGTCGACCGTGTCCTTGTCGATGTCGCCGAGCAAGAAGTTGGCGACCTTGGCGAGCCGCGCCTCGGTGTAGCGCATCGCCGCGGGAGGATCGGGATCCATCGACCCGAAATTGCCCTGCCCGTCGATCAAGGGCACGCGCATCGACCAATCCTGGGTCATGCGGGCGAGCGCGTCGTAAATCGCGCTATCGCCGTGCGGATGATATTTTCCCATCACGTCGCCGACGATGCGGCTCGACTTGCGGTAGGGGCGTCCCGCGACATAGCCCGCTTCCTGGCAAGCATAGAGGATGCGGCGGTGGACCGGTTTCAACCCGTCGCGGACGTCGGGCAAGGCGCGCGAGACAATCACGCTCATCGCATAATCGAGGTAGCTGGTCTTCATCTCGTCGACGATCGAGATGGGGGCGATGTCGCCGTGAAGAGTGTCGGCCGGAGGCAGTGTCGCCAAGGTCAATCCTGTCGTTCGATTGGTACATAAACGGCGGGATTCGCGTCGTCGCGAGCCCCCGGATAGTGCTAGCCGATGTCACAGGCCGGCGCCACCCCCGCGCCCGCGCGTACGCGAGGGTCAGCGCTTGATGAAAAGAGGCTTCTCTGGGGTCGATCGAGCGGGCTCGAACCGCCAGTCATCGCGGTCGAAACCGGGAAGCGCGGCGGGATCGGCGACGCGCTCGTCGCACAGCCAGCGCGCCATAACACCGCGCGCGACCTTGGCGGTGAAGCTGTGGAACTGAAGTCCCTTGGCGGTGCGGACGCGGAAGTCTGGGGCGATGATGCGCACACCCTTGGGCAACTGCCCCTTGAGCACGGCATAATATTCGTTGCTGGCGAGATTGATGATCAGCCTAGACCCGTCAGCGCGCAGGTCGGCGGCGATCGCCTTGGCCACCCTCGCTCCCCAATGGTCGACAAGCTTGTCCGCCGCAGGCGCCCAACGCGTTCCCATTTCGAGCCGATAAGGGCGCATCGCATCGAGCGGACGCAGCGCGCCGTACAGTCCGGAGAGGATGCGCAAATGGTCCTGCGCGAAAGCGAGCGTCCCGGCGTCGGCGCTCGCGGCGTCGAAGCCGCGATAGACATCGCCCGCGAAGGCACGAATCGCGGGGCGCTCCGAAGCTTTGGCGAAAGTCTTGAAGCGCTGATGGTTGAGCGTCGCGAGACTGTTCGAAATGTGCATCAGCTCGCTGAGTTTGGCCGGACCCAATCTGGCCGCGGCGCGCGCGATACGGCTCGCCTCGACCCTGAAGCGCGGCTTGGTCGGCGCCTCGGCGAACGGCGTGTCATAATCAAGCGTCTTGGCGGGGGAGAGGAGGATCAGCATCGCCTGACGCGCTAGCCGCTCGCACCGCGATGGTCAAAGCCGGTTCAATCTGGGTTAAGCGGGCGATTGCCAATTCGACTTCCCCGCCGGGCGCTGGACATATAATGACTAGCGCGACCGACCAACCAGGAGGATTTTATGCGTCGCTTGCTTGTTACTACCGTGACCGCTCTGGGCGCGCTGACCGGCCTTGCCGCGATCTCGCCCGCGCATGCCCAATATGCGCCAGCCGAGCCGCTCACGGTCGAGCCGACGCCCGATGCCAATACCAAAGGCGCGACGGCGTCGACGGCGGCCGTTCCCTTGTGCCAAGGGGCTATTACCAAGGGCGCGCGCAATGCACTGGCCGCGCTCCAGACCGCGGTCGTGGCCAAGGATAGCGTCAAGATTCCCGTGGCGATTGCTGCGGCGCAAGCGGTGGTCAAGAGCAAGGACGACCGCTGCTTTCTCGCGCTGATGCAGTTGAAGGCGGCGGTCGACTCCAAGAATTTCAAAGCGGTTCCCGCCGCGCTCGAAGCACAACTCGCGTCGGGGGGAATCCCGGCAACGCGCATCGCCGGGTTGTACGAAGACCTTGGCCAGACCAATTATCGCGCCGGGGCACTCGACGACGCCGCTGCCGCATATCAGCGTGCGTCGGCGATCGAACCGGGCCGTTCCGGCGCGGTGATCTTCCTGGCCGAGGTGCGCACCAAGCAGAACCGGATCGCCGACGCGCTCCTGCTCTATCGAAAGGCGCTCGCGATGGAGAGTGCGGCGGGACGCGTCGCCGACGAGAAATGGTATGGACGCGCCTTGTCGGTGTCATATCACGCGAAGAATCCGCTTGTCTTCGGCTTCGCGCGCGATTGGGTCGCGGCCTATCCGACAGTCAAGAATTGGCACGACTCCGTCCGCATCTATGCCGAGGTGTCGGGCGCCGATGACGATAGGATGATCGATCTTTACCGGCTCCAGCGGCTAACGCGCAGCCTGTCGGGCGAAGCGGAATATGCGCGTTATGCGCAATATCTGCTCGACAAGGGATTTGCTGGTGAAGCCAAGGCGGTGCTCGACGAGGGGTTTGCGGCCAATGCGATCGATCGCAATCTCGCCGGCGTGAAAACGCTTTACGCTCAGGTGGCGAACAAGACGGCGGGGGACCGCGCCTCACTCGACGGCCTGGCCAAGGCCGCGCTGGCGAGCCCAGCAGCGAAGCAGGCGATGGTGACCGGCAACGCATATTATGGCTATGGCGATTATGCCAAGGCGGCGGCGATGTACCGCGCGGCGCAGGGCAAGAGCGGGGTCGATGCCGAGCTTGCCAATCTGCGGCTGGGGATGGCGCTCGCGGCGAGTGGCGACAAGGCCGGGGCGAAGGCCGCGCTGGCGCTGGTCGGCGGACCACGCGCCGAGATCGCGCGCTACTGGGCAACTTACGCCGCAACGCGCTCTTAAACGGGCTTCCTGGATAGAGCAAAAAGGGGGCGTCGGCGTGTGCCGGCGCTCCCTTTTTCATTGTTGGCCCAGGGAGTTGCGCCGCTGTGTCACGATGGGACGGTTAATGCGTCGGCTCTCGCCACGCTGCGCGCGAGGCCACAGACGGCAAGCCTGTGTAATGGGATGAGCCTGGCTTGCGCTTCGATGACCGCCTCCAGACGATGCTCGATGCCCCGGTCGCCGACCGTCGCGACCGGGCGGTGCGCTGGCGTCAATTGGTCGACCTGCTGTCGCGGCTCGACGGCGAAGCCGAGAGCGTCGCCGCGGAGCAGGCAATCGAACTGGTGCGGCGCGACGCATTTGCGATCGACGAAGGCGTGCGCGCCGCGACGGTGCGCGCGATCGCCGGACGACGAGTGTGGCCGTCGTTGCTGCGCGTGCTCGCGGTTCAGCCGGTGCGGATCGCCGCGCCCCTGTTCGCGGGACTGGTACTGAGCGCGACTGAAGCCAAGGAGATATTGGCCGACGCCGATCCCGAAGTGCGCGCGCTGGTCAAGGTCGAGACGGCGCCGGCCGTCGCAGTCGAGGCCGAACCGCAGATTCATCCTCAACCCGAGCCTGAGCCTGAGCCTGAGCCTGAGCCAGTCGAGAGCACGCCCTCGATCAGCGGCATGGTCGATCGGATCGCACGGCTCAAACAGGAGCGCGGACTGCCACGCGCGGCGAAACCGCCATCTTCGCTTCCGCCTCGGCCGCGCCGTACCTCTCCCGCCGCGGCGAGCGAGGGGCGATTGTTCGAATGGGAAAGCGATTCATCGGGGCATATTGCTTGGGTCGAGGGGGTGCCGCGCGGGGCATTGGTCGGGCGCCCGCTCGGCGGAGGGGGCGTTGCGCTGCTCGAACGCGGCGCGAGGGCGCGGCTCGGCCAGCGCCACCCGTTCATCGACGTGCCGCTGGCGCTCGGTGAGATGCTTGAAGGGGCGTGGAGTGCGACCGGAGTGCCCGCATTCGATCCCGCAAGCGGCCGATTCCTCGGCTATCGCGGGCTTGCGCGGCGCACCGACGGCGCTGCGCTACGCGTCGAGCCCGGCCGCGAAACCGACTTGGATGCGCTGCGCGAGCTGGTCCACGAGATCAAGACTCCGCTCAACGCGATCATCGGTTTTGCCGAGATCATCGACGGGCAGTATCTCGGCCCCGCGCACCTGCGCTATCGCGAACGCGCGGCGGGCATCGCCGGGCAGGCGCGGCAATTGCTCGATGCGGTGGAAGATCTCGACTTCGCTGCGAGGCTGCGTGCCGACCGCGCGGGGGTGAATCGTGGTGGTGGACGCCTGTCGGAGTTATTCCCGCCGATCGCCGTCGAAATCGAGACCTGCCTCTTGGCCAATGGCGGGATACTTGAGATCGACATTGACGATCAGCGCCACCGCTGTGCCCTGTCGCCCGAACTTGCGGTGCGCCTGCTCAGGCGATTACTGCTGTCGCTGTGCAAATCGGTCGGGGCGGGGGAGGTATTCCGCATCGCGGTGACGCGGCGCGGGGCAATGTGCCTGCTGACGATCGCGCGCCCGCATGCGCTCGATGGCCTTGGCGCGGCGCAATTGCTCGACCCCGCGTTCGACCCGCTGGGGGGCGGCGAAGCGAATGGCGTCGGGCTCGGCTTCGCGCTGCGCTTGGTGCGCGGGCTGGCGAGCGTCGCGGGGGGCAGCCTGGTGATCGACGACCATCGCATCACGCTCGAACTGCCCGCGCTCGATAAGTGAGCTGCGGGCCTTGACTTGCAAGCACGGGCAGAGCGCGGCTATCGCGCCCCTGCGGTGGGGCCTGTAGCTCAACTGGTTAGAGCTGGCCGCTCATAACGGCTAGGTTGGGGGTTCGAGTCCCTCCGGGCCCACCATCGCGGTCAGGCAGTCGCGCGTTTGAGCAGCCAAGGTTGCCGTCCGCCGCGTTGGCGGCTAGCAGCCGCTGATCGGGGAGTGGCGCAGCCTGGTAGCGCATCTGCTTTGGGAGCAGAGGGTCGCAGGTTCGAATCCTGTCTCCCCGACCATCATCCCTCGCGTCAGGGCGCAGTGGCGGGCGCGGGCTTGTTGTTGCGGGTGTCGAGGTCGACATCGACGTCGACATTGTCAACCTTGTTCGCGACGCGGCCGGCGCGTTCCTTGATGTCGCTCGCGCTTTGCTCGATCCTGGGACCGGCATTCTCGATCGCATTGACCGCTTTGTCGCCGGCCTTGGCGGCTTCGCTGGCGATCAGGTCGCCGCCCTGTTCGATACGATTTTCGTCGATCGAGAGGGTCGAAGAGCCGTTATTATTGTCAGTCACATTGCACGCGCCGAGCAACAACGAGGGGGCGGCGAGGGCGGCGATGGTCAAGCGGTTCATGAAAATCTCCTGCGGGTATGAGGCTTAACGCCGGGCGCGCGCTTTAGGCGCGATACCGCCCGACAGCACGGCGAGCATCGCGGTCCACGCCGCGACATTCTGACGCAATTGGACGGGATCGACCTTGTCGAGCGTGTCGTCGGGAGTGTGGTGATAGTCGAAGTAGCGGGTTCCGTCCTGGCTCAGCCCGACCCCCGGAACCCCGGCGGCAAGCAATGGCCCGATGTCCGAGCCGTCGGCCTCGTCGAACACGCCGGTGACGATCCCGAGCGGGGCGAGCGCGGCACCGATCATCCGCGCTTCGTCGCGGCGCGCCTCGCCGAGGTTCGAATCAACCCTCCAGATGCGGTCGGCGCCGAAATCGCTTTCGGCGATCGCATGATGCGGTTCATTGCCATGTTTGGCGAGATAGTCGTTGCCGCCGAACAGCCCGACTTCTTCGGCACCGAACCACACGATGCGGATCGTGCGCAGCGGGCGCCCGGCGTCCATGATCCGCTTGGCGGCGGCGGCGGCGATCGCGACCCCGGTGGCATCGTCGAGCGCGCCGGTGCCCTGATCCCAGCTGTCGAGGTGGCCCGCGACCATCACCGGCGCGAGACGCGGGTCGCGACCTGGAACGTCGGCGATGACATTGCCCGACTGCGCGCTGGCAACCGTCGTGCTTTCAAGCCGCAGCCGAAGCGTCACAGGTTTGCCGCGCTGCAGGATGCGGGTGAGCTGTTCGGAGTCGGGGAGGGTCAGCGCGCCCGCCGGTATTGGGCGAGATCCATCGGCGAAGCTCATCACCCCGGTGTGTGGATTGCGGTGATAGTCGGTCCCGATCGAGCGGACGACGATTGCGATCGCGCCTTTCTGACTGGCGATGGTCGGGCCCTGGCGCCGCGGCGCGCCGAACTGGCCGTAACCACTGCCGTCCTGGGTCGGCATCATGCGATGGTTGATGAACACGATCTTGCCGCGCACCGCCGCGTCGGGGGCGGCACGAAGCGCGTCGACATTGTCGAATGCGACGACCTGCCCGGTGACGCCAGCGGGGCCGGTCGAGGCGGAATTGCCAAGCGCGGCGATCACCAGTTTCTGCGGGAAGGGAGCAAGCACCTCGGCGCTTTCGGGGCCGCGCACCCACACCGGCATGTCGAACGTCTCGACGCGGACGTTGGCGAACCCCATCGCGCGCAGCCTGGCGACGCTCCACGCGCGGGCGCGGGCTTCGGCGGCGGTGCCGGCGGCGCGCTGCCCGACTTCGGTGGTCAGCCCTTCGGTGATGTCGAATGCGTAGCGGTCGTTGGCGAGCGCGTCGTCGCGCAACGCATGGATCCACGGCGCGACGATGATCGGCGGCGGAGGCGGCGCGGCGGTCTGCGCGAGGAGCGGGACGGCGAGCGCGGCGGCGAAGAGCGGGAGCGCGAGCGAGAGCTTGATCATGGCCGCGACGCTAGCGGCGGGGTTGCGGGCTGTCACCGCAGTTCGTCGAAAAATCTACAGCAAGCGGAGCTGGTCGCCTTGCGGCGGCTCGAACAGGTCGCTGCGCAGCGTGAACCTGGTTCGTCCGAGCCCGTAGCATGCGGTCGCTTTTTCGAAGCGGGTGGCGAGCAGGGCGGCCCACACCCCCTGGCCGCGCATGCGGGTGAAGAAATTCGGGTCATTGTCCTTGCCGCCGCGCAGGCTGCGGATCGTCGCCATCACCTTGGCCGCGCGGTCGGGATAATGTTCGTCGAGCCAAGCGCGGAACAAGGGTGCAACCTCGTGCGGCAGGCGGACCGGAAGGAAGATGGCGCCGCGCGCGCCCGCCGCCGCTGCCGCCGCGACGATCGCTTCCAATTCATGATCGGTGATGTGGGGGATCACCGGGGCGATCGAGACGTGGGTTGGGACCCCGGCCTCGGCGAGCGCCTTGACCGCGGCGAGGCGCTTGCGCGCCGCGGGGGCGCGCGGCTCGAGCGTGCGATGGATTTTCGGATCGAGCGAGGTCACCGAAATCGCCACCGCGGCGAGCCCGAGCCTCGCCGCGGGGACAATCAGGTCGAGGTCGCGAAGCACGCGATCGGACTTGGTGGTGATGGTGAAGGGGTGGCGGCACTCGAGCAACAGTTCGAGGATCGAGCGGGTGATCCGCCAATGCTCTTCGATCGGCTGATAGGGGTCGGTGTTGGTGCCGAGCGCGATCGGGCCGACGTCATAACCCGGGCGCGACAGCGTCGCGTGGAGCAACTTCGCCGCGTCGGGCTTGGCGAACA
>JBKJTQ010000002.1:0-4364 GCA_046589895.1 Sphingomicrobium sp. | reverse complement strand
ATGCAGCCAGTCTGGTGCCGCAGGACATGGATGTGCGGTTGCAGTCAGCGATGCAATATTTGCGAGATGGCAAGGGAATGGAAGCGCGCGCCCGCCTGACTCCGCTCGCTTACAAACCCGACGAGGGCATGCGCGCGACGAAGGCGCAGGAGATGATTGCCAAGATCGATGCGCGCGACCTGTCCGGCGCGCTTGCGATCGTCGACGAGATGAACAAGAAAACCGAGGAAGCTCAAGCAAAGGCGCGCGCCGGGAAGTAAGTCCCAGACTTCGGGCTCACTGGTCAAGCAGCGCGGCGCGACTACGTTCTGCCTCGAGCAATTTGCGCTTGCGCTCAAGCCCATAGGCATAGCCGCCGAGGCTACCGTCGCTGCGCACCACGCGGTGGCACGGGACCAGCACCGCGACCGGATTGGCTCCATTGGCTGACCCCGCCGCGCGCACGGCGCCGGGCTTGCCGACCGCGGCGGCGATCGCGGCATAGCTGCGCGTTTCGCCCGGCGGGATGCGGCGCAATTCCTGCCACACCGCCTGCTGGAACGCGGTCCCCGCGACGTCGAGAGGAAGGTCAGGCATCGCCAGTGGCTCGCGCACCGCCTTCAACGCGCCTTCGACCAGCCCCGCGATGGAACCGTCGTCGGGAAGAATCGTCGCGGCATGGAAGCGCGTTGCGAGTGCACTCTCATCCTCGTCGAACGACAGGCGGCAAATCCCCTTGGCGGTCGCCGCGACCAGCATCGGCCCCAACGGGCTGTCAGCGACGGCCCAGCGGATCGTCTCGCCGCGCCCGCCGTCACGCCATGCCGAGGGGGTCATGCCGAGCCGTTCGCTCGCGTCGGCGTAAAACCGGCTCGGCGCAGCATAGCCGGCATCATAGACGGCGTTGGTCACACTTTTCTCCTCGCTGAGATGCGCCTCGGTCCGCCGCGCCCGAAGCGCGCGGGCGTAGGCCGCGGGCGACACGCCGAGGCCGCGACTGAACAGGCGTTGGAAATGATGCGGCGCATAGCCGACGGCGGCGGCGATCTCGGCGAGCTTGAGCGGCACGTCGGCCGACTCGATCAGCCGCACCGCTTTCGCCACCGCCTCGCGGTCGCGCCCAACTTCGTCGGGGCGGCAGCGAAGGCAGGCGCGATACCCCGCCGCGCGCGCTTCCGCCGGCGTGGTGAAAAATTCAACACGGTCACGTTTGGGGTGGCGCGCGGGGCAGCTCGGCTTGCAATAGATGCCGGTGGTCCTGACCGCGCCGACGAACGCGCCATCGCGCGATCGGTCACGTGCTTTGAAAGCGGTCCAGGCGGTGTGGGCGTCGATCATGCGGGTGGTTTAGGCCAAGTCTCGGGGCGGCGCATCCCGCGGCTTGCGGTCAAAGTCACTAAAAGATTGATCCCGTAATGATCCGGGCCTCAGTTGGGCAAGAGGGTATGGACTGGTCATTTCACGAGGGCGAATTGGATCGACAGGATGTGCGCGCCCTCCTTGCGCACCATGTCGCCGAGATGAATGCCGGTTCGCCGCCGTCTGCTTGCCATGTGCTGGCCGCCGACGCGCTTGCTGATCGTGCGATTCGCTTTTTCACCGTGCGCGACGAAGCCGGCGCGCTGCTCGGTTGCGGCGCGCTCAAGACGATCGGCAAGGGTTTTGGCGAGCTCAAATCGATGCGCACCGCGCCCTTTGCGCTGGGCCGGGGCGTCGGTTCGGCGATGCTCGACCACCTCATCTCAGTTGCGCGCGTCGCCGGGATGACCCGCCTCAATCTCGAAACCGGCAATAGCGCGCTGTTCGCCGCCGCCAACCGCCTCTATCAGCGTGAGGGGTTTGCGCGATGCGGTCCGTTCGGCACCTATCGCAACACACCGTTCACCAGCTTCTACACTCGCCAACTCTAGGTCCGCTCCACCCGCGCAGCGAAGCATCCCTGCGTCGCATTATGCGCATCGAGGTGATCGACCGTAAGGTCGGCGAGCATGCGGCGAATGACCGCGTCGGCCTCCCCCGGCTCGACCAGCGCGGCATCGGACATCAGTCCATCGCTGCCAAATGCGCGGATCGAAAGGATGCGGCGGTCGAGCGCGGGCGGCACGACATCGACATAATGTGCCGCGCCGGTCGCAGATTCGCCGATGAAGATGGCGTGGCTCGCGCGGTACGGGCCCGCCTCATGCGAAACATGGTTGACCAGCAGCATTGTCTCCCCCGGCCCGGCATCGTCGAGCGTCACGCGGCACGGATAGCCGGGCTTGGCGTCAGCGGTCATCCTGCGCGCGCCGTGCCGGGCAAGCTCGGCGTCGCTGGCGAAGCGCAGATGATCATAATCATGGGGCGACAGGCCGCGAATTTGATAGGTCATGATGTTTCTCCCGACTTCGCGCCTTAATAGCTTCGTTCGGCAGCGCGCGCTTCCCGCGACGTGCGCCCAAACTGCCACAACCCGCCTTGCATCGCACGGCGCCGCTTGCTAGGGGCGCGCCAACCCATGGGGGCGCGCGGTTTTTGCTGAAGCGCCCATTTTCCACATGGGGCAATATTCCTGTCTGGAGCTTATCAGCACGTGGAGACATCCGGCGGCATTCAGGCCAGCTTAGCGGGGCGCTACGCCACCGCATTGTTTGGCATCGCGCTTGAAGAGAGCCAAATTGACGCGGTCTCGCGCAGCCTCGATTCGATCGAGGCCGCGCTAGCCGATTCGAACGATTTCGCGACGCTCGTGTCGAGCCCCCTGGTCAGCCGCAGCGACGCCACCAGGGCTGTTGCCGCGCTCATCCCGACGCTCGCCCTCGACCCGATCACCGCCAAATTCATCGGCGTGCTCGCCCAGAACGGCCGCTTGGGAGAACTTAAGAACGTCATTCGCATGGTCCGCATGCTCGCGCTTGGCCATCGCGGCGAAACTACCGCCGAAGTGACCTCGGCGCATCCTCTGGGCGACCAGCAATTGGCCGAACTCAAGTCGAAGCTTCGTGCCCGCGTCGGGCGCGAGGTCGGCATCAATGCCGCGGTCGATCCGACGCTCCTCGGGGGCAGCGTCGTTCGGCTCGGTAGCCAGATGATCGACGCCTCGATCCGCACCAAATTAAACACTCTCGCCCAGGCGATGCGGGGCTAGTCCCCGCATAATAGCTCCGATGAAAGGCTAATCGATGGACATCCGCGCCGCTGAAATTTCCCGCGTCATCCGCGACCAGATCGCCAATTTCGACGCCGATGCGCAGGTCTCCGAAGTCGGCAGCGTGCTGTCGGTCGGCGACGGCATCGCCCGCATCCACGGCCTCGACAATGTCCAGGCCGGCGAGATGGTCGAGTTTGAAAATGGCGTGAAGGGCATGGCGCTCAACCTCGAGGCCGACAATGTCGGCGTCGTCATCTTCGGGTCGGACACCGGGATCCGCGAAGGCTCCTCGGCCAAGCGCACCGGCACCATCGTCGACGTTCCCATCGGCAAGGGCCTGCTCGGCCGGGTCGTCGACGCGCTCGGCAACCCGATCGACGGCAAGGGCCCGATCGTCGCCGAAAAGCGCAGCCGGGTTGAGGTCAAGGCGCCGGGGATCATCCCGCGCAAGTCGGTCCACGAGCCGGTCCAGACCGGCCTGAAAGCGCTCGACGCGCTCGTCCCGGTCGGTCGCGGTCAGCGCGAACTGATCATCGGCGATCGCCAGACCGGCAAGACCGCGGTCGCGCTCGACACCTTCATCAACCAGAAGAAGGCCAATTCGGGCGACGATGAATCGCAGAAGCTGTACTGCATCTATGTCGCGATCGGGCAGAAGCGCTCGACCGTCGCGCAGATCGTCCGCGCGCTCGAAGAAAATGGCGCGATGGAATATTCGATCGTCGTCGCCGCGACCGCGTCAGAGCCTGCGCCGCTGCAATTCCTTGCGCCTTACACCGGCTGCGCGATGGGCGAATATTTCCGCGACAACGGCATGCACGCGGTGATCGTGTATGACGATCTTTCCAAGCAGGCGGTGGCCTATCGCCAGATGTCGTTGCTGCTGCGCCGTCCGCCGGGCCGCGAAGCTTATCCGGGCGACGTCTTCTATCTCCACTCACGCTTGCTTGAGCGCGCCGCCAAGATGAACGACGCCAATGGCAATGGGTCGCTGACCGCGCTGCCGATCATCGAGACCCAGGCGGGCGACGTGTCGGCCTATATTCCAACCAACGTGATTTCGATTACCGACGGCCAGATCTTCCTCGAGACCGACCTATTCTATCAGGGCGTCCGTCCGGCGATCAACGTGGGGCTTTCTGTGTCGCGCGTTGGCTCTGCCGCCCAGACCAAGGCGATGAAAAAGGTGTCGGGCTCGATCAAGCTTGAGCTTGCACAGTATCGCGAAATGGCGGCGTTCGCACAGTTCGGTTCG
>JBKJTQ010000201.1:0-10569 GCA_046589895.1 Sphingomicrobium sp. | reverse complement strand
TTCTGGTTGATTGCGACGACGTAGAGCGGCGCGGTGAGCAGGAAGGCGATCCCCGGGACGAGCGCATAGGCTCCCGGGCGCGCGCCGCCGAGCTTGTCGCCCAGCCAGCCGCCGAACCAGATGCCGAGAGCCCCGCCGATCAGCACGATCGTTCCGAAATAGTAACCGAGCTGGTCGAGCGGAAGCTTGAGACTGGTCGTGAAATAGGACGGCAGCCAGAAGCCCAGCCCATAGCCGCAGATAGACGCCGCGGCGGCGCCGAACGACAGCAGCCAAAAGCTCGGTTTGCGCAGCAGTAGCGCCATCACTTCGCGGAACGAGGGTTCGATCGCAGCGCTGCCATCGTCATGCGCGCCGAGTGGCGGTTCGGGGACGAAGCGCTTAAGCGCGATCGCCACCGGAATCCCCGCGAGCCCGATCATCACGAACGCCCAGCGCCAGTCGAGCACGGTCGCGATCCAGCCGCCGAAGAATAATCCGATCGACGATCCGATCGGGATGCCGAGGCTGAAGATGGCGATCGCGCGGGCGCGGCGCTGGGGCGTGAAATAATCGGCGATCAGCGCATAGCTTGGCGCAACCCCGCCCGCCTCGCCGATCCCGACCCCCATCCGCGCGGCGAACAATTGCCAGAAATTGCCCGCCAGGCCGCACAAAGCCGTGAAGCCGCTCCACACCGCCACCGACCAGGCGACGACGGTCACCCGCCGGCCGCGATCGGCGTAGCGCGCGAGCGGGATGGCGAGCGTTGAGTAAAGCGAAGCGAAGGCGATCCCGCCCATCAGCCCAAGCTGGGTGTCGGACAGGCCAAGCTCGGCCTTGATCGGGATTTGGAGGATCGATAGTATCTGTCGGTCGAGGAAATTGAAGACGTAAGCCAGCAGGAGCAGCGCGAGCACCCGCGCCTGGAGCGAACGGGTCGGCGAGAATGCGCCCGCGACAGTCGATGGATCGGTCATGTCATCAGGTGGCACGGGGCGCCCGGCCTTGCCAAGCGCTCTGTGGCCGAAGCTCAATATTTATAACCGACGGTGAACATGATTTGGCGCGGGTTGCCATAGTAGGCAAGCAGCACGCCTTCCTTGCCGAGGCCGCCTGCCGCGCTGAAACCGGGCGCGCCAGTCGGCAGGATGTAAGCGCCCGTGTACGGGTTCACCAGCAAGAAGGAGTGGTTGGAGGTAATGTAGCGCTCGTCGGTAAGATTCTTGCCATGGAGGCCGACCGTCCAATGACTGCCCGGCAGTTCGTAAGTGGCGCTGGCGTCGAGCAGCGAGAACCCCTTCTGGTCGAAACCAGGCGAGGCGAACTCGAACTGCTGGCTCTTGCCGCGATAGCTGAGGGTCGAGGTCAAGTTGAGCTTGCCTTCGTAGAGTGGCGCCGAGTAGCTCAACGTGCCGCTAGCGGTCCATTTGGGCGTGTTCTGGATCTTGCGGAAATCGGCAAGGTCAACCTCGACCCCCGGTAGAGGCAAAGGCGTGCCGGTCTCGGTAAATCCGACGAACGACAGGAATTCCTTGAACTTGCCGTCGAGATAGCCAAGTGACCAGCCCAAATTGAGGCGCGGCCCGCCTGGATTGCCGAACAGGCGAGTATCGCCTTCGAACTCGATTCCGCGGATCCGCGCACTGCCAGCGTTGCTGGTCAGGCCGCAGAAGTTAGGCAATCCGCCAATCGTGCATCCAATCGAGACCGGGATCTGCATGTCGGTATAATTGGCGTGGAACAATGCGAGGCCCGCGAAGACGCGTTTGTCGAACAGCGATCCTTTCCAGCCCAGTTCGTAGTTGGTCACCTTTTCGGGATCGAACGCCATATATTCATAAATTTCGGCAGCGCTTGGCGGGCCGCCGCTGCCATCCAAATCGCGCGCCTGGGTCGATTGGCCGCGCGGGTCAAAGCCGCCGCCCTTGAAGCCTTGCGAATAGCTGGCGTAGAAATGATGATTGTTGTCGGGCTTGAAGCTGATCGAGGCGCGCGGCGTGAACGCCGTGTCGGTTCGCTTGCCTTCGAAATCGGACGTCGGCTCCCGGAATGCCGTGCCGGCTCCACCGAAGATTGTCGATCCGCCGCCAAGATAGCGCTGGCGGAAGACCTTCGCGTGACGCTTGTCATTGGTATAGCGGCCACCGAGCGAAATCGCGAACTGGGAGTTGATGTCGTAGCTGAAGTCTCCAAAAATCGCCCAGGTCTTGGTGTCAACGTCACTGTCGGTAAAGGCTGTGAAGCCCGGGATCACCGTGGAAAGGCGAACGTCGAATGTCGTCCGCGCCTTGGCGTCGAGATAATAAGCGCCAAGGACGCCCGACAGCGGACCCCGACCATATTCGAGCTGCACTTCCTGGCTGAACTGCTTATTCTGATAGATTGCCGGCACGTCGAAATCGACCAATGCCAAGGCGTCGAAGTCAATCG
Source organism: Sphingomicrobium sp. (assembly GCA_046589895.1). GTDB lineage: Bacteria > Pseudomonadota > Alphaproteobacteria > Sphingomonadales > Sphingomonadaceae > Sphingomicrobium. Next base: position 8,157 of record JBKJTQ010000201.1, on the reverse strand, counting down.
GGGTTGCGCTATTGTCCTTGCGCAAGGAGGTGATCGATTTAAGCTTGATACCGTCGGCGACCTCCACCTGGCCGTTGGCGGCGACACCCTTCGAGATGACTTTCTGAGTTGGGTCAATCAACCCGCCACGCGAGCTGAATACGTTGTCGAGCACCGGCGTTCCGGATCTGAGGCCGGGAATGATCCGATGCCCGCCGCGCGGGTTGCTTGCGTCCTTGGTGTAGTCCGCGCTCAGGCGGAGCAGCGCGGTCTGGTCGGCGCCAATTTCGGCCGAGACGCGGCCGGCGACGACATCCTTGTTATAATTGTCCTTGCCGGTGGTGAAGTTGACCCCGAAGCCGTCGCGGGTCAGCCGCGCGACCGAAGCGCCGACGCGGACCAAGTCGTGGATTGGATAAGAGGCCGTTGCGACCCCGTCGAGCTGGCCATAGGTGCCGACCGTGCCGCGCAGGCGGAGCGCGGGGTCGTTCGACAGGCGACGCGTGACATATTTGACCGCGCCGCCGATGGTGTTGCGGCCATAGAGCGTGCCCTGCGGGCCGCGCAGCACCTCGATCCGCTCGACATCGTAAATGTCGAGCACCGCGCCCTGCGGGCGGTTCAAATAGACATCGTCCAGGTAGAGGCCGACGCCCTGCTCGAACCCGGCGACTGGATCCTGCTGGCCAATGCCGCGTATGAATGCCGTCAGAGTCGAATTGGTGCCGCGCGACACCTCAATGGTGACATTGGGGGTGGTGTCGCCGATATCGGTGATGTCGACTGCGCCGGTCCGCTCCAGCTGCGCGCCCGAATAAGCGGTGATCGCGATTGGCACGTCTTTGAGCGACTCAGCGCGGCGTCGAGCGGTGACGACGATTTCACCGTTTTCCGCGGCGGGCACCTCATTGACCTGCGCTGTAGCGGTCTCTTCGCTCGGTGTTGCTACGGCATCCTGTGCCGAGGCTGGCGTTGCCACCAGCGCCATCGCGGTCCCGGCCAGAAGCGCAGTTGGCGCGAACAAATCAGTCCCCATCATGTTATCTCCCCTTGCGGTGGGAGCGCGGTTCGATGCCGCAAGCCCCCGCTCGTTACCTTTTCATAATGAAAGTTGAACCAAGTTTCAACTTAGTTTATCGGCCGATGGAGTTGTGGGGGATGGTTTGATGGTGACAAAGGCCGGAGCGGGGTTGCTAAAAGGCTCTCAACTGCTCGCCGGACAGCGCGTGAAAGCGTCGCTTGCCGTCGAACCGAGCGCGGCGAGCGACGGTAAGGCGCCGCGCACCGCGCGGGGTGAGAAGACGCTGCGCAAGATCCTTGATGCCGCGCTCGCCGAATTTGGGACGCGGGGATTTTCGGACAGCTCAATCGTCGGGATCACGACCCGCGCCGACGTCGCGCTGGGCACCTTTTACACCTATTTCGACAGCAAGGATGCGGTGTTTGCGGCGCTGGTCCGCGATATGTCGGCGCGGGTCCGCGATGCGGTCGCGCCCGCGATAGAAGGCGCGAGTGACGCCCTCGACACCGAGGCGCGCGCGCTGACCGCATATTTGCGCTTCGTCGCCGATCATAAGGAAGTCTATCGCATCATCGACGAGGCCGAGTTCGTCGACCCCGAAGGGTTTCGCACCCATTATGTGACCACCGCCGGACGCATTTCTGCGCGGCTCTCGGCCGGCGCCACACGCGGCGAGATAAGCGACGCCGATGCGCTGGCCAGCGAAGTTCGCGCCTGGTCGGTGATGGGGATCAACGTCTTTTTGGGACTGCGTTTCGGGGTGTGGGGGCATGAGGATCCACTAGTGGTCGCGCGCCATGCCAACGCTCTCCTCCGCAACGGAATGAAGGCCTAGCGCAGCGACTTTGCCAGCGCCTCGAAGCGCCCGACGTCGGTCGCGTCATGATACAGGCCGAAGCCGATCCGCAGCACGTCGCCGCGCACGTCGGTGATGCAATCGTGCGCGCCAAGTTCGCCGCACCAGCGCTCGGCATCGGGGCTGCGAAAGGCGAGGAATCGCGCATGCGGCCTACCATCGAGAGGATTGAGCAGCTCGGCCTGCCCCAAAGCGCTGTCCGCAATCGCGTCGAGCATCTGCGCCTGAAGCCCGGCAACATGCGCCGCAATCCTTCTCGTGGTGAGGCCGTTCGCGTCGAGCATCGCGCGGATATGATTGAACCGGTACAGCGCCGACGGATCGAAGGTCGCGCCCATGAACCGCATCGCGTCCCTGGCATAACCAACCATTTCCGGCGCGAGCGTCAGATCGCTAAATTCGGCATACCAGCCGGTCAGCGGCGGACGCGGACCAAAGCCTGGCGGGCAATGCATCAGCCCCATGCCTTCGCCCGCCATGGCATATTTATACCCCCCGGCGAGGAAGAAGGCGCTGGCGGCGGCGGACGGCGAAAAAGGCGTCTCGATCGCCATGAAGCTGTGATAGCCGTCGATCACCACCCACGGCCCCTCTGGCCGGGCTAGCGCGGCAAGTTGCTCGACGCAGTCGAACAAGCGCCCGCTCCCGAACAATATCTGACTGACCAGCAACAAATCGTGTTGACCGCCCTTTGCCTGGGCAAGGAAGCGTTCGGAAAAGTCCGACGACGGCTCGGCGGCGACGGTCTCGACCTCAAGCCAGCGATCTTCGGCCCAACGTGCGAACTGGCGCCGCGCCGAGTGAAATTCGCCGTCGCTCATCAGCACGCGCAGCCGGCTCGGGTCGCTCCGGGGGCAGGCGGCGGCAAGGCGGATGAGAAAATCGTGGGTATTGGCGGCGAACACGATTGCCGAGGCATTGCCGCTCCCAAGTTCGTCGGCGACGTGGCGCTGCGCCGCAGGCCATGCCTCGCCCATCACCCGGTCCCACTTGCGGTCGGCGAGTCGCGCGGCATCCTCCCAACACTCGACCTGTCCGGCAAAGCTTGAGTCGGGCCACAAATGATGGCTGTGCGCGGCAAAATGCAGCCGCTCTGGCGCCGCGCCGAGGCTTTTGGCGAATAGGGACTTGAAGCTCATAGCGACGTCCTGAGTGACCATAATTCGGGGAAAGCGCGCTTGGACAGCGTCGATTCGAGATAGGCCGCGCCCGCCGATCCGCCGGTGCCGCGCTTATTGCCGATGATCCGCGTGATGGTCAGCACATGCTTGTGCCGCCACCCCGCCAGCGCATCGTCGATATCAACCAGTTTCTCGGCCAGCTGATACAATTCGAACCACCGCTCGCTGTCGCGATAGACCTCGGTCCACGCCGCCTCGATCGCCGCGCTCGATCGGTCGTTGAGATCGAAGCCGGCGCGCACCAGCGCTTCATTGGCCTCGTCCCACAGGCTCGGCGCCTGAAGCGCGGCGACCAGCAGCTCGTGCCCCGCGCTCCCGCCCTCATGATATTCGAGATAATGCGCGTCCTTGAGCCCAAGACGGAACTCGAGTTCGCGAAATTGCGCCGACTGAAACCCCGATGAGGTGCCGAGCACATCACGAAAGGCGCTGTAATCGACCGGGGTTAGCGTCGCGAGCACGTCCCACGACAGAGTCATTACCGCCTGGATGCGGCTGATCCGGGACAGCGCCTTATAGGCTGGGGCGAACTGGCCGCCGCGCACCAGGCCGATCGCCAGCGCAAGCTCGTGCAGCATCTGCTTGAGCCACAATTCCTTGGTCTGGTGAATTACGATGAACAGCATTTCGTCGTGCAAATCGCTGCGCGGGCGCTGCGCCGAGAGCAGGCTGTCAAGTTCGAGATAATCGGCATAGGTCATGCCGGCTGGGGTCGCGGTCATGACGCGGGCTTAGGCGATCAGGCGGCGCCGCGACAAGCGCGGCGCCGATTCGGCTACTGCCCCGGATTGGCTCCGGGCAAACCCGGCTGCGAGATCGTTCCGATATTGCCGAACAATTCGCTGAAGAAACTGCGCTTGCGGCCGAGCGTGGGGGTGTAATCGCCGACCGGATTGACCGAGGCGATCAATTCCTTGCCCGTGGTCGCGACCTGGGTGACATTGCCCGCGGGATCGAACCGCACGTGGAGCAATTTCTGGTCGGTGACACGTGGATTGCGGAACGCGAACTGGTGCGTATCCTGCGACAGATAATACCAGTCGTTGGCATCGAACTGCCCAACAAAGGTCGGTCGCCCGAGCGTCTTGGTCACCGACGCCTTATTGTCGACCCCGACTTGTACCGATTGCGCCAATTGCTCGTCGAGCACGAAGCCGCGATGCTCGCGCACCCCGACACAGGCCGACAGCAATGCTGCCCCCAACAGCATCGCGCTCAATTTCACTACTCGCTTGGTCATTTGATCGACTCCCGGGGGTAAAGCGCGGCTTGTGACGTGCGCCGATCCGCTCAATATGCAAGGAGTGGGGGGTGGCGCAAGCCATGGCGACTTCACCGTCACGCCGTGAGCCAGGAAATGAGGCCAAGATGCGATCGCTGTTTAACCGCTGGCGTACGCCCAAGGGTGAGGTCGAGCCGCTGTACACCGCGCTGGTGGCGGAGGCGCGGCGTCCCGCCTGGTATCTCGAAGGCGGTGTGGCCGACACGCTCGATGGGCGCTTCGCGGTGCTCGCCAGCCTCGTCGCGCTCGCCATCCTGCGTCTCGAAGATGGCGGCGAATCGGCAGTTCGCGGGTCGGTCGCGCTAACCGAAAGCTTCATTTCCGACATGGACGGCCAGATGCGCGAACAAGGCTTTGGCGATCCCTCTATCGGCAAGCAGGTGCGCTCGATGGTCGGTGCGCTCGCCAGCCGGGTCGATCGCTGGCGTCATGCCCGCGGCGGCGATATCGACTGGGCCGATGCGGTCCGCTTCAGCATTTATCGCGATTCCCTGCCCCCACTCGAAACCGCGGCGACCTATTCGGGCGAGGCGTTGCGCCGGTTCGACGAAGGCCTGTCGGGCGCATCGGACGACACGTTGCTCAAGGGCGTGTTGGCATGAGCGACTTCGCGCATCGACTGGCGCTCGACCAGATTCGCGATGGCGACCGGCTCGACCTTGTCGCCGACGCCGATGAACTTGCCGCGGTTGCGGCGCGGCTCGGTCTCGCCTCGTTCGAACGGCTCGACGCGCACACTGTGCTGCGCCGCGAAGGTGATGCGGTCCTTGCCGCCGGGCGGGTCAAGGCGTCGCTTGAACAGCGCTGCGTCGCGACCGGCGAGGCGCTGCGGGTGCGGGTCGACGAAGCCTTCGACCTGCGCTTCACCCCCGAGCCCAAGATTGCCGGCGGGGACGAAGAATTCGAGCTTGTCGCCGGCGAGCTCGATACCCTGTTCCACGATGGCCAGGCGATCGACCTTGGTGCGGCGATCGCCGATTCGCTTGCGCTCGGGCTCGATCCCTACCCGCGCAGCCCCAATGCCGAGGACGCATTGCGTCACGCGGGAGTGATTTCGGAGGATGAAGCGGGCCCGTTCGCCGCGCTTGCCGCGTTGAAGAGCAAACTCGCGCGGGGCGATTAGGCGGGTTCGCCAAACACCGCGACTTGGCGGCCGTCGGGGCCGACTACGGCGCGATACATTCCCGGCGTGGTAAAGCCCCAAACCGCCTCTCCCGAAGGCGCGACGGCAATCAGCCCGCCATTGCCACCCAACGCGACAATGTCGGCGAGCACCGCGTCGAGCGCCCGTTGCAAACCCTCCCCGCCAATCCTTATCCGCGCGCACAGCTCATGCGCCGCGACGGCGCGGATGAAGGTCTCGCCAAGCCCGGTCGCGCTCACCGCCGCGGCGCGATCGTCGGCATAGGTGCCCGCTCCGATCAACGGCGAATCGCCGATCCGGCCCCAGCGCTTGGCAGTCAGCCCGCCGGTCGAGGTAGCCGCCGCGACATGCCCCGCCTGGTCGACCGCGACCGCGCCGACCGTGCCATATTTGATGTCGCTGTCGAACTTGCCCCCCGCGGCCATCACCTCGTCGAGCTGGCGCTGACGCTCGGGGGTGACGAACCAGCCGTTGGCGACCTGCTCAAGCCCCTGTTCGCGCGCAAACAGATCGGCCCCGTCGTAGGTCAGCAGGACGTGCGGGCTATGCACCATCGCGGCACGCGCCGCGCTGACAGGGGCGCGGGTGGTGCGCATCCCCGCGACCGCGCCCGCATGCCGCCCGTTCCCATCCATGATCGCGGCGTCGAGTTCGACCTCGCCCGACGCCGCGAGCACGCTTCCTCGCCCAGCATTGAAGCATGGATCGTCCTCAAGGATTCGCGCCGCCGCCTCGACCGCGTCGAGCGCGCTTGCGCCTGCCGACAGCAGCACTTCACCGGCGTCGAGTGCGGCTCCCAATCCGGCGCGTGCGCGCTCTTCCTGGTCAGGGGATACAGTCGCCGGCCGCATCGCCCCGGAGCCGCCATGAATCATCAGTTTCCAATTCATCCCCGCGCCCTAGCCGGAGCCGTCGCGCGACACCAGTTGACGATATCGAAAAACGATATTAAACAGATATCAATTAAAAGGGAAGAATGTCATGACCGACTCGACCGTTTCCGCGCTTACCAGCAGCCGCGAACGAACCGCCTATACGTCCAGCGGCTATATCATGCTGCTCGTCCTGTTGCTGGCGATCCTGGTCCAGCTGTGGGGCATCGTCGGGCTGGCGACGGACAATTTCACGATGGTACGCATCGTCGGGGTGATCGTCGGGCCGATCGTGCTGATCTTCGTCGCCTGCGGTTTCTACATGCTCCAGCCAAATCAGGCCGCGGCGATCACACTGTTCGGCGACTATAAGGGGACTGATCGCACAAGCGGCCTGCGCTGGATCCTGCCGTGGATGATCCGCAAGAAAGTTTCGGTCCGCGCCAACAATTTCATTTCCGACCGCATCAAGGTCAACGATTTGCGCGGCAACCCGATCGAGATGGCGGCGCAGATCGTGTGGCGCGTGGTCGATACCGCGCAGGCATTGTTCGACGTGTCCGACTACGACCAGTTCGTGCGGGTTCAGGTCGAGGCCGCGATCCGGACCATCGGCTCGCGCTATCCCTATGACGATTTCGAGCATCTTGAGGTAACGCTGCGTGGCAATCACGACCAGGTCGGCGCCGAGCTTCGCACCGAACTCCAGGCGCGCCTCGCGGTCGCCGGAATCACGGTCGATGAATGCGGCTTCACGCACCTCGCTTATGCCCAGGAAATCGCCGGGGCGATGCTCCGCCGCCAGCAGGCGCAGGCCGTGGTCGCGGCGCGCAAGACATTGGTCGAAGGCGCGGTTGGGATGGTCGAAATGGCGCTCACCCTGTTGAGCGAAAAGAATGTCGTCGAGCTCGACGACGAGCGCCGCGCGGCGATGGTCTCGAACCTGATGGTCGTGCTGTGCGGCGAGCGCGACACGCAGCCAATCGTCAACGCCGGATCATTGTACCAATAATATGGTGGGCGCGCGCAAGGCCTACCCGTTGCGAGTCGATCCTGCCCTGTGGGCGGCGGTCGAGCGGCTGGCTGCAAGCGACTTGCGAAGCGTCAACGCCGAGGTCGAATGCCTGTTGCGTGAGGCGTTGAAGGCGCGCGGGGTAAAATTGAGCAAGCCGCAGCCGGTCAAGCGCGGCCGCCCGCGCAAGGCGGCGCAAGATGAGTGATCGATTCTAGCGTTTCAGTCCCGGCGCCTTGGCCTCGGGGCCCAATGCGTCGTCCAGTAGGCGCGCGAGGCGGATGCCGCCTGTGACGACATTCTCGCGCACCGCCGGGATCAGCATCTGGACCTGCGCCTCGGTCAGCGTCGGGCGCTGCGGCGGACGCTCGCCGCACGGGTCGCTGAACAGCGTCCCATAAGCGAGCATGCGCGACTTGCCCCACATTTCGCGGCTCCAATCCTCGACGCTTCCCCCCGCGATCCGCTCGCGTTCGGCAGGAGAGACTTGCGCGAGCAGCGCCGAAGCGCCCCCCGGCGGGGTGGTGATCGCGCGCTCGGCGAGCCAGCCGTCCCAGATGCCGTGCAAATTGGTGCGTCCGCCGATCACCCCATAATTGACCGGCACCCGGTTGCCGCCCAAATCTTCATTATCCCCGGCATGCATCGGCTGATGAAGGTCGCCGACAAAGTGGACCAGGAACGCCAGCGCCATCAATTTCTCGCGCCGAGGAACCTTGGAGTCGGCGAGCAATCGCGCCTGGCGCTCGATTTGCGCCGAGACGCAATGGCCGTCCTTGCACGGCGCCTTGAGGTCGAACGGCTTGCAGA
>JBKJTQ010000119.1:0-2705 GCA_046589895.1 Sphingomicrobium sp. | reverse complement strand
GGTCGGGGTGCCGCAATTGAGCGCGATCATGGCCGCCTCGAAGGCCGCCGCCGAGGCGGGAATTCCGGTCATCGCCGATGGCGGGATCCGCACGTCGGGCGACGTCGCCAAAGCGCTCGCCGCGGGGGCCTCGGCGGTGATGATCGGGTCGCTGCTCGCGGGGACCGAAGAGGCACCGGGCGACACCTTTCTCTACCAGGGCCGTGCCTACAAAGCCTATCGCGGGATGGGCAGCGTCGGGGCGATGGCGCGCGGCTCGGCCGATCGCTATTTCCAGCAGGACATTAAGGATCAGCTCAAGCTCGTCCCCGAAGGCATTGAGGGGCAGGTCGCCTACAAGGGCCCGGTGCGCGACATTGTCCACCAGCTCGTCGGCGGGGTGAAGGCGGCCATGGGTTACACCGGCTCGCAGACCATAACCGACCTCCAGCAGCGCGCGCGCTTCGTGCGCATCACCAACGCCGGCCTCAGCGAAAGCCACGTCCACGATGTCGCGATCACGCGTGAAGCCCCTAATTATCCGACGCGGTAGGCAATCCTCTCCCGCTAACAGGGGGGGAGAGGCATGACCCCCTCCGCCCGTACCCAGGCCGCGATCGAGATTCTCGACCAGGTGATCGCTTCGGCGCGCGACGATGGCCCGCCCGCCGACGGCATCGTCCGGCTTTACTTCAAGACTCGCCGCTATGCTGGGTCGAAGGACCGGCGCGCGGTTCGCGACCTGGTCTATCGCGCGATCCGCCGCTCGGGCGAGCGCCCCGCCAGCGGCCGCGCGGTGATGCTCGGGCTGGCCGACGACGACGATGCAATCGCGTTCGACGACAGCGCGTACGGCGCTGCGCTGCGCGGCCCAGACGAATTGGGGTCAATTTCGGCGCACCTTCCAGCGTGGATCGAGGCCGAGCTGTCGCCCCATGCCGGGCGCGACGAATGGCCAGCCTTGCTCGAACGCGCCCCGCTCGACCTGCGCGTCAATGTCGCGCGGTCGTCGCGTGACGTCATGGCGGCGGCGTTCAACGCCGCGCCGACGCGGCTCAGCCCATGGGGGCTGCGCCTGCCGCCCGACACGCGGATCGACGACCGAACCGAATATATTCAGGGGCTGGTCGAAGTGCAGGATGAAGGCAGCCAGCTGATCGCGCTCGCCTGCCTTCCGGCAGGGGCGATCGATCTGATTGACCTGTGCGCCGGGGCGGGTGGCAAGGCGCTCGCCATCGCCGCCGCCGCGCCCGAGGCGCGGATCATCGCCTGCGACACCAACCGCCAGCGGCTCAGCCAGCTCGGACCCCGCGCCGCGCGCGCCGGGGCCGAGATTGCGGTGCGCTTGCTCGATGCGGGAAGCGAGTCGGCAATGCTCGCCGACCTGAACGGGCAGGCCAACGTGGTGCTGGTCGATGCGCCGTGCAGCGGATCGGGGACATGGCGCCGCAATCCAGAGGGGCGCTGGCGGCTCGATCCCGAGCGGCTTGATCGGGTCGTCGCGCTCCAGGCCAAATTGCTCGATCTCGCAGTGCCCCTCGTCAAGCCCGGCGGGGCGTTGATCTATGCGGCCTGCTCGATCCTGACGCGAGAAGGCGCGGGACAGGGCGCGGACTTCTTAGGCCGCCATTCAGCTTGGGGTGTGCAGGATGTCGGCTTCGACGGTGGACGGATCGATGGACCGGGGCGATTGTTGACCCCTGGGCATGACGCCACCGACGGCTTTTTCGTCGCGCGGTTCGTGGCGCCGTGTTAGGGCGACCATATTGGTTGGAGAAGATGATGCGGTTCAGTCCCCTTGTATTGATGCTCGGCCTTGCGACCTCGACGATCGCGATTCCCGCCGCGGGGCAACGTCCCGACAATCAGATTGCACCGCGTTCGATTGAATTTTCGAAGCGCGGCGAAGCGGCGCTCGCGGCGGGCAATCTTCTTGCCGCTGACGATGCCCTTGAGACCGCTTTGGTGCTCGATCCGCGCAACCGCGGCGCGTTCACGACGATGGCCAGGGTTGCGATCAAACAGAAATTGTTCGGCCAGGCGATCCGCCTGACCAACAAAGCGCTCAGCCTTGAGCCGGCCGACCGCGACGCACTGGCGATCCAGGGTGAAGCGATGGTCGAGGCGGGCGCGGTCCCGCGCGCCAGGAACACGCTCGCCAAGCTGCAGAAATTGTGCGCGGGTCCGTGCCCACAAGCGGCGGCGCTGAGCGCGGTCATCGCACGCGGCCCGGCGATGGCCGAGGCGAGGCCCGCGACGACCAAGAAGGTCAACTAGCGCTTCGACAGGATTCGCGCGAGCGCGATAAAGTCGCTTACGGGAAGTGTCTCGGCACGCCGCGCCGAATCGATTCCTAACTCGTCAAGCGCGTGCAACGCGCCCGGCATCCCCTTCAAGCTCTGACGGAGCATCTTGCGACGCTGGCCAAACGCCGCGGCAGTGAGCCGTTCGAGGATCGCGGGGTCTATGCCCTGTGGTTCGGCGGTGGGACGCAGGTGGACGATCGCCGAGGCAACTTTGGGCGGCGGGGTGAAGGCGCTGCGGTGAACCGCGAGTGCGATTCGCGCTTCCGCGCGCCACTGCGCCGCGATCGCCAGGCGGCCATAATGATCGCCCCCGCCGGGCGCGACGATCCGCTCGGCGACCTCGCGCTGAAACATCAGCGTCAGAGATCGCCACCAGGGCGGCCACGGTCCGGCCAACCACCGCAATAGCAGGGCGGTCCC
>JBKJTQ010000236.1:0-2641 GCA_046589895.1 Sphingomicrobium sp. | reverse complement strand
CGCCGAGCCGATCCCGTTCCGCCTCGGCGAGCGGGTGCGCTCAATTTCACCCCGTCGAACGACCACATGTAGCGTTCCATGTTGCCGGTCAGGTGGATGTCCATCGACCGGGCCGGCGCGCGATCGTCAGGATTGCGTGTCAGCGCGACGAGATCGTGATAGGCCAGCACCTTGTGGTCGAGCCCCTCGAGCCCCTGCGGCGCCTCGCCGGTGCGGTCGGCCGGCATCGGCGAGATCGTCTGCACCCCGGGACCCTTCTTGACCCCCGGCGCCTTGCTAAAGTCGCGCATCTCCATCGCGCCATGATCCATTCTCGCCATTGCGCTTTGCGGCGCGGTGGCGGCGGGGGGCCCGTGGTTCATCCCGGTCATCGATCCATGATCCATCACGGCCATCGCCGCGCCTGCGAGGGCGGTAGCCTTGGTGGCGGCGGTCGAGCCGTGGTCGGTGGGCGCGTTCCAGCCAGTCGCTGCGGCAAGGCGGCTCGAAGCGTTTTGCTCGGCCGAGGGATCCATTCCGCGCACCGCAGCGGGGTTCCTGCCGCCATATTCATCCATTCCCGCCATTCCGCCGTGGCTGCCCATGTCCATCCCCATGTCCTTCATGGTGAGGAGCGGACGTGGACGCAGCGGGGGCACCGGCGCGGACATGCCGTCACGCGGTGCGAGCGTCGCGCGGCCTAATCCCGATCGGTCGATCGACTCGCTGACCACGGTGTAGGCGCGGTCCCCGGGCGTCACGATCACGTCGAACGTCTCGGCGACTCCGATCTGGAACTCGTCGACGGTTACCGGCCGCACGTTTTGACCATCCGCCTGGACAATAGTCATCGGCAGATCGGGCATGCGGACGTTGAAATTGGTCTGCGCAGCGGCGTTGATGATCCGCAGCCGGACGCGTTCCCCGGCCTTGAACAGCCCGGTCCAATTGTCCTCCGGGCCGTGGCCGTTGACAGTGTAGGTGTAGGTCGATCCAGTGACATCGGCAATGTCGGCGGGGTCCATCCGCATCCTTGCCCATTCGCGCCGTTCGGCGACGGTCAGGTCGCGCCCGGCAAGCTGCCCCGACAGCGTCAGCCGCTGGTGATTGAAATATCCGCCGCCCATCTGCTTCAATTTGCGAAAGATGGTCGCGCCGCTCATCGGGCTGTGGTCGGATAGGACGAGGACATGCTCGCGCTCGAACGCCACAGGATCAGGACCGGCGGGATCGACCACGATCGGGCCGTAGAGGCCGTCCTCTTCCTGATAGCCCGAGTGGCTATGATACCAATAGGTCCCCGATTGGACGAGCGAGAATTCATAGGTGAAGGCCGAGCGCGCGGCGATGCCGGGGAAGCTCACGCCGGGAACTCCGTCCATCGCGAACGGTACCAGCAGCCCGTGCCAGTGGATCGAGCTGTCCTCGTCAAGCGTGTTGGTGACGCGGAGGCGGACCTTCTGGCCCTCCTTGAGGCGGATAAGCGGCGCGGGAACGGTGCCATTGACTCCGACCGCGCGACCGACCTTGCCATCGACGCGCACCGCGACCTTGCCGATGGTCAGCGCGATGTCATTGCCGCTGACCGTCGGGAGCGGCCGTGACAAGCCTGGTGAAACGCGCTGTGCCCACGCCGGGGTTATCCCGGCGAGACCGGCGCCGGCACCGCCGAAGGCCGCGGCGCGCAGGAAGTCGCGCCGCTGAAGTGCAAGCATGTCGAGCATGAAATTACCTTGAATTGCCATAGGTCGAACGCACGCAACGGGCCGACGCCACACCGATGGCGACGCCAGCCCGAAACGCGTTTCACTTACTGATGGTTCTGATGCGGATTGGCCGACGGTTTCATGTCATGCCCGGCATGCGACTTGTCGCCGCCCATATCCTTGCAGCAATCCATCTTGGTCGTCATGTCCGCGCAGCATCCCTTTTTCGGTTCGGCTGGTGCGGGTGCGGGTGCGGAAGCCTGGGCTTGAGCCATGGCCGGAACGGCGATCGACAGTGCGACCGCAGCAAATATCGTCTTCATCTTCGTCTCCGTGAAATCGAATGAATTAAATCGACTTCACGCCAAACGCGGAGGAGGGGTGGCAAGCTCGCTGAGCACGCCTCGATGATAAGCTGCGGGTGTGGAAACCGCTGGAAGACGAGCGAATAAAGGCTCGCTGGCCGGCGCCTCGGGCATCACCGCTGCGGTGGCGCACATCGCTGCGCAGCAAGGTTTCGAAATCGCCTTGCCAGTCTTGCCATCATCCGCCGGCTGGCAATGATCGTCCTTGGTCATTTGCGAATGGCTGACGGCAGGCGCGGCCGCCATCGCGCGGTTCATCGCCAACGGCCCGAACAGCAGGGAAATGGCGATCAGCATCGCGAAGAGCCTGGAAATACCCACGCCACGACACATGGGCCTTGACCGCCCGATTTGCAATTGGCGGGCTGCTGTTCACCTGCATCGAGATTGTCGAGAATCCCGCTTTTGATCAAAAGGGCGCCAGTTTTTCATCTAGTGAGGCTGAGTTCGCGAACTCGCGCCGACAATTTGCCGTAGAGGAAGTCGATCACCGCGCGCACGCGTGGGCTGTGGCGGACGCGCTCGTGGGTCAGCAGCCACATCGAGCGGCCATGGCCCCGCTTGGGCGGCAGGCAGCGGATGAGGTCGGGG
>JBKJTQ010000135.1:0-4647 GCA_046589895.1 Sphingomicrobium sp. | reverse complement strand
CGGCCAAAAAGGCGCGCGATCTGACCCGCCGCAAAGGCGTGATGGATATATCCTATTTGGCCGGCAAGCTTTCCGATTGCCAGGAACGCGATCCCGCCAAGTGCGAACTGTTCCTGGTCGAGGGTGACAGCGCCGGCGGCTCGGCCAAGCAGGGGCGCGACCGCAAGATTCAGGCGATCCTTCCGCTCAAGGGGAAAATCCTCAACGTCGAGCGCGCGCGCTTCGACCGGATGTTGGGATCGAAGGAAATCGGGACCATGATCCAGGCGCTAGGCACCTCGATCGGGCGCGAGGAATTCAACCTCGAAAAACTGCGCTATCACAAGATCGTGATCATGACCGACGCCGACGTCGACGGCGCGCATATCCGCACCTTGCTGCTGACCTTTTTCTATCGCCAGATGCCCGAATTGATCGCCGGCGGGCACCTCTACATCGCCCAGCCGCCGCTCTACAAAGTCGCGCGCGGGCGGTCGGAGGTTTACGTCAAGGACGATCCCGCGCTCGACGAATATCTGGTCGGGGCGGGGCTTGAGGGCCTGCTGCTTGAAACCGCCGAGGGACCGCGCTCGGGCGCCGATCTGCGCAGTCTAGTCGACCATGCGCGCCGCGTCCGCACACTGATGGCCTATGCGCCCAAGAAGTATAATTACGCGCTGCTGGAGGCGCTCGCGCTGTCGGGCGCGCTCGCCCCCGATCTTGCCACCGACAAGCGCCGCGCGGCGATCGAAAAAGTCAGCCTGTGGCTTGGCCGCGGCGATGAGGAAGCGCGCTGGACGGGCGAATTAGCAGCCGGGGGTGGCTATCTGTTGAAGCGGCTGTGGCGCGGTGTCACCGACGCGCACATAATCGAGCCGAGCTTCATGGCGTCGGCCGAGGCGCGCAAGCTCCACACGCTCGCGGCCGAACAAGCCTCGACCTATGCCGAGCCTGCCGTGCTGCGCATGGCGAAGAAGACAAGCTCCAAAACACCGGTCGTCCCGGGCGAAGGCTCCCCCGAGCCTAGTCGAAGGGTCGAGGGACCAGCGCGCGTCCCGACTTCGCTCGACACGAATGGCGAGGAGGAGCCGGTCGAAGACATCGCCGAGGACACCAAGGGCAAGACCGTCCCCGTCACGCGCCCGTCCGAATTGCTCGAAGCGGTGCTCGCCGCGGGGCGCAAGGGCCTGTCGATCCAGCGCTATAAGGGGCTGGGCGAAATGAACGCCGAGCAATTGTGGGAAACCACGCTCGATCCCGCCAACCGCTCTTTGTTGCGCGTCGAAGTCCCGCAAGCCGACATCGCCGATGAAATTTTCACCCGCCTGATGGGCGACGTCGTCGAACCGCGCCGTGAATTCATCCAGGAAAATGCGCTGAGCGTCGCGAATTTGGATGTTTAGTGCGGACACTTCTTGTTGGATTGACAGCAGCCATCTTGGTGGGCTGAGGCGCACCGACCGATCCGTGCGACAAGCGCACACCTTCCCTTCCGTCGGATAAGGAGGTCATCCGCTGGGGCCCGAGCCTGTTCGAACTCCGGCTCAGTAAAACTCATTCCGCGGGAGGTATCTGAAATCTTGGCTAGCCAAGGAGTTCGCGAATTCGCTCTCTAATCTGCTCAAGTTCGCTATGCGAAATGGACGACTTCGGTCTGGCTTTTCGGGCTCGCCAATCGAACGATTTGACATGGTCGGCGAGCGCGACGCTGGCTGGCGACCCTGAAATCGTCACTTCGAACGGATATCCCTTGATCCGAGTTGTAAGCGGCACGCAGAGCAAGAGACCGATTAGCTGGTTATATTCGATGGACGAGAGAACGACAGCAGGCCGATGACCCGCTTGCTCATGACCAACCTGAGGGTCGAACGCAATCCAGATGATATCGCCTGCGTCTGGCGCCCATTCGCGAACTACCAAACTTCTTTCCCGACGGCCGGACCCCAATCGAGCTCACCGTGAATGTTCTCGGGGGTCACTTTTGCTAGCAATTCAGCCAGACTCGGCAGCTTTTTACTCGCTTTCTCGATCACGATGCGACCATTTTCTTCGCGCACGTCGATTGCATCATCGGTCTTGAGACCGGCTGCGGCGAGCATGGCTGCTGGGATTCGAACAGCTGCGCTGTTTCCCCACTTCTTCACCTGCTGGTTCACATTACGCTCCGTTTCTACAAAGTAGATACACTCCATCTTCGCGGGAAACAACCTTGCCCCTCCTCGGAACATCCCCGCTTCCGCGCTATTGAGCCTGCAATGAACTCCCCCATCATCACCGTCGCCTCCTACAATATGCGCAAGGCCATCGGCATCGACCGCAAGCGCAACCCCGACCGCGTGCTGCACGTGCTGCAGGAGATCGACGCCGACATCGTCGCGCTGCAGGAGGCGGACAAAAGGTTTGGGACGCGCGCCTCGGCGGTACCGCACGGGCTGATCGACACGCATGGCCTCTACAAGCCGGTCGAATTCGGGGTCAGCCATTCGCGCCTCGCCCACGCCTTTCCGTTCGGTGAGCGGCTGGAAAGCAAGCTCGGCCTCGCGACCCGAAACCTCGGCTGGCACGGCAATGCGTTGCTGGTGAAGCATGACATACAAGTGACCGGGGTCGATGCGCTTCACCTGCCGACGCTTGAGCCGCGCGGCGCGGTGATGGCCGAACTGATCGTGCGCGGCACCGCGCTGCGCATCATCGGCATGCACCTCGATCTCAGCGGGCTGTGGCGGCGGCGGCAGGTGCGCAGCATCATCGAGCATATTGAAAGACGCCATCGCCCGATGCCGACGGTTTTGATGGGCGATACCAATGAATGGCGGGTGGCGGGGGGTTGCCTCGACGATTTCGGCGATGGCTATCGCTTCGCGCCGACCGGCAACAGTTTTCACGCGCGCCGCCCGGTCGCCGCGCTCGACCGCATCCTGGTCGCCAATTGCCTGCGCATCGATGCGGCGGGGGTCCACGCCAGCGCAGAGGCGAAGAAAGCGAGCGACCACTTGCCGGTGTGGGCGCGGCTGGGGCTTTAACTAACCCCCGGTCATCTTCCTCTGCCGGCGGCGCTGGATCGAGGAGCCGAGGCCGATCGCCTCGCGATATTTGGCGACCGTGCGGCGAGCGAGGTCATACCCTTGGGTCTTCAACAGATCGACCAGCGTATCGTCGCTCAATATTTCCGTTTCAGCAGCGATCAGCTTGCCGATCGCATCCTTGACCGCTCCGGCCGCCGCGCCCTCGCCGCTACCGCTCGCGACCCCCGAGCCGAAAAAATATTTGAGCTCGAACAGCCCGCGATCGCAGGCGAGATATTTGTTCGACGTGACGCGGCTGACGGTCGATTCGTGCATTTCGATCGCGTCGGCGACTTTTGCCAGCGTCAGCGGGCGGAGCGCGGCCACGCCCCGCTCAAAAAAGCCCTGTTGCTGGGTGACAATTTCGCTCGCCACCTTGACGATCGTCCGCGCGCGCTGGTCGAGCGCCTTGACCAGCCAGTGTGCGCTCGCAACGCAATCGCCGAGCCATGCCTTGGCCGCCTTGTCCTTCGCCCCGGCCTTCAGTTCGGCATGATAGCGGCGGTTGAGCAGCACCCGCGGCAGTGCGGCATTGTTAAGCTCGACCGACCATCCGTCCTTGATCCGCCGGACGATGACGTCGGCGACGATTGCTTCGGGTTCCATGGTGACGAAACGGCACCCGGGCTTGGGGTCATAGCCGCGAAGCTCGCGCACCATGTCGGCGAGGTCTTCGTCATCGACAGCGCAAATCCGCTTGAGATCGACCATCCGCCCCTTCGCGAGCAGGTCGAGGTTGGCGATCAGGCGCGCCATCGCCGGGTCGTAGCGGTCGGCGGCGCGGGCCTGGAGCGCGATACATTCTTCGAGGCTGCGCGCGGCGATCCCGGGGGGATCGAATGACTGGACCAGCGCCAGCGCCGTGGCGGCATCCTTTGCGCCGGCCCCGGTCGCTTCGGCGATCACGCCGAGCGGGGTGCCAAGATAGCCGGTCTCCTCAAGCTCATGGACGATCGCCTCGGCAACTTGCCCGACCACCCCGCCCGAGCCGTGAAGCTGGGCCAGCAAATATTCGCACAGACCGGTTTTGCTCGCTTCGAGGCGGTCAAAGTCGAACGCTTCATCACTCGCACTTCCACTGCCCACATCGGCGAAGCTGTCGTTGTCGAGTGCCGCCTCGCGCCAGTCGACATCGAGCGGGCTATCCTCGATCCCGCCCAGCCGCCCGATCAATTCGTCCGAACCGCTCGGGTCGCGCGCTTCGTCGCCAACTTCCCGATCTTCGCGCATGATCACACTTTCGCCGGCACTGCCGCCCTCGGCCGGTCGCGCTTCGAGCAGGGGGTTTTTGGCGAGTTCGTCGGCGATCACCGTCTCGATTTCGAGGTTAGAAAGCGCCAGCAGTTTGATCGCCGCCTGCAATTGCTGGGTCATCACCAGCGATTGCGAAACGCGGATATCGAGACGCGGACCGAGCCCCATCGATCAGGCCCCCCGCGCTACAGCGCGAAACTCTCGCCGAGGTAGAGCCGGCGGACCTGTTCGTCGGCGACCAGAGCCGGCGGACCTGTTCGAGGGCACGCCGCAGGCGCTAGTCGCCGACGAACAGGTTCGCCGCCTCTACCTCGGCGAGAGTTTCGCGCTGTAGCGCGGGGGGCGTAAA
>JBKJTQ010000005.1:0-7748 GCA_046589895.1 Sphingomicrobium sp. | reverse complement strand
CTTTCGTCGACATGGGTGAGCGCGCCGCCGGGCGGCATGAACAGGTTCCACAGCCCGGCCGCGCGCGCCTTGGGCTTTAGGTCTTCGATCAATTGAATCGGTTGCCAGCGGTCGCCGGCATCGACCTGTTTCTTATAGTCGGCGACTCGGGGACGAACTTCGGCATTGATGAAATCGCGCACTCGGTTCCGGAAAAAAGACTGGCGTTCCGTAAGGTCAAAATCCACTGCCACCACTCCCGCTTGCCTATTTGCTCAGTCTGGTCCCAAAACGGCTAGGATGCTCCACCGCGAAGGGCAAGATTGATGGCCGACCTTGATACATTCCGTGAGCAAACCCGCGCCTGGCTGGAGGCGAATTGCCCGCCCCAGATGCGAGAGCCGATGCGCAGCGAAAAGGATGCCTGCTGGGGCGGGCGCAAGTTCGAATTTCAGTCGCCCGCGCAGAAGCAGTGGCTTGATGCGATGGCGACGCGCGGCTGGACCGCGCCCGACTGGCCGAGCGCTTATGGCGGTGGCGGGCTGAGCGCGGCCGAGACCAAGACACTCAAGGAGGAGATGACGGCGATCGGCGCGCGTCCGCCGCTGACCAGCTTCGGCATTTCGATGCTCGGGCCGGCGCTGCTCAAGTTCGGGACCGAGGAGCAGAAGAAGCACTATCTGGGCGAGATCGCGCGCGGTGAAATCCGCTGGTGCCAGGGCTATTCGGAGCCCGGCGCGGGGAGCGACCTCGCGGGGCTCCAGACCAAGGCCGACGATGCGGGCGATCATTATGTCGTCAACGGGCAAAAGGTGTGGACCAGTTACGCCGACGAGGCCGACTGGATCTTTTGCCTCGTGCGCACCTCGACCGAGTCGAAGCATCAAGGGATCAGCTTCCTGCTATTCGACATGGAAAGCCCCGGGGTCTCGACCAAACCGATCCTGCTGATCAGCGGCAATTCGCCGTTCTGCGAGACCTTCTTCGACGATGTGAAGGTGCCCAAGGACCAGATCGTCGGCGAGGAGAACCGCGGCTGGGACGTCGCCAAATATCTCCTCGGCCACGAGCGCGAGATGATCAGCGGAATGGTAGCCGGCGGCGAGAAACAGGCGCTCGGCGCCACGGTCGGGCCGGTCGACGACCCGCTGCTGCGCGCAGAAATCGCGGCATTCGACGTCGACAGCCTCGCTTTCTCCGCGATGAGCGAGCGCTTCATCGACCAGTTGAAGGCCGGGACATCGCACCCCGCTTTCCCGAGCGCGATGAAATATGCCGGGACCGAGCTCAACAAGCGCCGCCACGAACTGATCATGGCGGCGGGCGGATCGAACGCGCTCGAATGGGACAGTGCGCGGGCGAACCACGGCAAGGCCCCGCGCGACTGGCTCCGCACCAAGGCCAATTCGATCGAGGGCGGGACGAGCGAGGTCCAGCTCGGGATCGTGGCCAAGCATATCCTGCGCCTCCCGGGAGCCTGACCCCATGATGACCCTCACCGACGACCAGCGGATGCTGCAGGACAGCGTCGCTCCCTTCATGGCCGAGGAGGGGGCGATCAAGGCACAGCTGCGGAATTGGCGCGACTCGAAGTGCAAGGACGGGTTCGGGCATGGACTGTGGAAGCAGTTCGCCGAGCTGGGACTGACCGGAATATTGATCCCCGAGGCGCACGGCGGCGCCGGACTGGGGATGGTCGAGGCTGGGGTGGTGCTGGAGGAAGTCGGGCGCAATCTGACCCCTTCACCGTTTCTGACCACTGCGGTCGCGGCGGTGCGCGCGTTCGAGGGCAGCCGCCAGGCGGAGCGCTGGTTTCCGGGAATCGTCGCGGGCGACACCGTCGCCGCGCTGGCGATTGACGAGGACAAGCATCACGATCCGTCGCGCGTGGCGATGGCGGCCAAGCGTTCGGGCAATGGCTTTACGCTGAGCGGAACGAGGCAATTCGTCGTCCATGGCGCCTCGGCCGACGTCATCCTGGTCGCGGCGCGGACCGCGGGCGTGGCCGGCGAGCGTGACGGGCTGACCCTGTTCGCGGTCGAGCGAGGCACGGCGGGGCTTGAGGTGGAGAATGTCGCGCTGGTCGATTCGTCGAAAGCGGCGCGCCTCACCTTCGATCAGGTCGAAGTTGACGCCGATGCGGTGGTCGGCGAAGTCGATGGCGGCTGGGCGCCCCTGTCGCGCGCCTTGAACGCCGGGCGCACAGGCGCAGCGGCGGAACTGGTCGGGGTCGCCGCCGGGGCAACCGTGATCACGCTCGATTACCTCAAGCAGCGCAAGCAGTTCGGCAAATATATCGGCGAATATCAGGTGCTCCAGCACCGCGCCGCGCATCTTTACGGCGAGATTGAGATCGCGCGCGCGGCGGCGCTGAAAGCGGCGCAATTGCTCGACTCGGGCGATCCGCGCGCTGAATTAATGGTCTCGGTCGCCAAGTCCAAGGCGGCGCGCGTGTCGGCGCTTGCGGTCCAGGAAGGGGTGCAGATGCACGGCGGGATCGGGATGACCGACGAGCATGACATCGGCCTTTACATGAAGCGCGAGGCGGTACTCGGCAATTTGTTCGGAAGCGCGACATGGCACGCTAATGAAGTCGCGCGGCTGTCGGGTTACTGAGCTTCGCGCTCGATTAGAAAATTTAGCCGCGCCGCCGCGATGGGCCGGGCACGGTCCTGTTGCCAGGCGAAGGCCTCAACATTGGCGATGCGCTTACCGAGCCGCTCGATCAGCGCGGCGGCATAGGTATCGCCATTCGCTTGGGTCCCGCCGCGCATATAGTCGACGGTGATTGTCACCGGCTTAATCGCCGCGCGCTCGTCGCCAAGCGCCTTGGCGAGCGCGGTGAAGGCAGCGAATTCGAGCAATCCGGCGATCGCTCCGCCGTGAAGAAAGCCGGGGCGGCCGAGTACGTCGTTGCTGAAAGGCATGATTACCAGGTCACTGTCATCGCGCGTCACGAAGCTGAGGTTCAACAGGCTGGCATAGGGCGAAAGCGCGGTCATCGCGCCGCCTTAGGCGGTCGCGTCGCGCGGGTCAGCCCCCGATCAGCCCCGCGTCTTATATCCGCAGATGATTCCGAGCGTGAAGGTGGCGAACAGAGCGAGCCGGACCTTGCCCTCGGGATCGGACCAGCCGAAATAAGAGGCGCCGAACCCGAACAGGGCCATGAACATCATTGCGGCCAAGGCGACCATGATAATTTCCATTCTTGCCCGCCGGCCCCGCACCGGCCCTGCCAGCATCGCCCCAAATGGTGAACAAGGGGTAAAGCTTGCCGCCGCCCGCGCGCTTCGTCATAGCGGCCGCGAACCGCCACCAAGTAAGGCCAGATCGCTCATGAAAGCTCGCGTGTTCGTCACCTTGAAGCCCGGCGTGCTCGACCCCCAAGGCCGCGCGATCCACCATGCACTTGAAGGACTGGGTTTCGCCGGGATCGAAAGCGTGCGCGCCGGAAAGCTGATCGAACTCGAATTGGCCGAGGGCACCAGCGATGATGATATCGAGGCGATGTGCCGTCAATTGCTCGCCAATACGGTGATCGAGAATTTCCGGATCGAGCGACACTAAGATGGAGTCCGCGGTCATTGTCTTCCCCGGGTCCAATTGCGACCGCGACCTTGCGGTGGCGATCCGCGAGGTCAGCGGGCGCGCCCCGACGATGGTCTGGCACGGCGACAGCGAGCTTCCCGCGGGACTCGACCTGGTCGCGATTCCGGGGGGCTTTTCCTATGGCGATTACCTCCGCTCGGGGGCGATGGCGGCACGCTCGCGGGTGATGCGCGCGGTGGTCGAGGCGGCGAGCAACGGCGTCCCCGTACTCGGGGTGTGCAACGGCTTCCAGGTGTTGACCGAGGCGGGGCTGCTGCCGGGCGCGCTGATGCGCAATGCCGGCCTGTCGTTCGTCTGCCGCACGGTCGGGCTCAAGGTCGAAAACAGCCAGTCTATCTTCACCAGCGGCTATGCGGCGGGTGACGTGATCGGCATCCCGGTCGCGCATCACGACGGCAATTACCAGGCCGACACCGCGACGCTCGAACGGATCGAGGGCGATGGCCGAGTCGCATTCCGCTACACCGGCGAGGTCAATGGATCGGCCAACGGTATCGCTGGGCTGCTCAATCAAAGCGGAAATGTCCTGGGCATGATGCCGCATCCCGAGCGTGCGCTCGAAAAAGCGCATGGCAATCAGGACGGGCGCAGATTGTTCGAAGGCTTGCTCGAAGCCGTTAGCTGACGGCATAGGTGTTATTGTTTTCGAGCCTGATCCACGCCGGCGGCAGAAGCGCGATGCGCTTTCGCCTCAGGCGATCAGGCTCGTGCGCGCCCGTAGCTCAGCTGGATAGAGCACGAGACTTCTAATCTTGAGGCCACTGGTTCGAATCCAGTCGGGCGCGCCATTTCTAAATCCTGGGAGAGACGATGATTACGCGCGAGTTGCTTGGCACTGCGATCGTCCCGGGCGGGAACGAGGAGTTGCGGCTGTTCCGGCGCGGGGGCGATTTCATGATCGTGGCGGGTCGCAACGAATTGATGAACAGCCGGATGAGCGGGTCCGAAGAAGCGCTGGCGGTGATGACGATCGAGCGGCTGCGCGGGCGGCCTGCCCCGCACCTGCTGATCGGCGGTTACGGCATGGGGTTCACGCTGCGCGCGGCGCTGGCCGGGCTTGGCGGCGATGCACGCGTGACGGTCGCCGAGCTGGTTCCCGAAATCATCGACTGGGCGCGGGGCGCGATGGCCAAGCTTAGCGCCGGCTGTCTCGACGATCCACGTCTGACGCTCGATATGGTCGATGTCGGCATACTGATCAGGGAGAAAAAAGACCATTATGATGCAATATTGCTCGACGTCGACAATGGCCCCGACGGGCTGACGCGCGCCGCGAACAATCGGCTTTATTCGAGGAGTGGGCTGACGGCGGCGAAGGCGGCGCTCAAACCGGGCGGGATCTTCGCCCTGTGGTCGGCGGCGCCCGACAAGGCATTTGCCACGGCGCTCGGCGAGGGGGGGTTTGCCGTCGACGAAGTCGCGGTCCGCGCGCGGGGCAATGGCAAGGGCGCCCGGCACATCATCTGGTTCGCCAGCAAAAGATAAAGGGAGTGCGCTAGATGAGCTTCCCGGGATTGAAGAGCCCGGCGGGATCTAGCGCGGCCTTGATCGCGCGAAGGTGAGCGACGCGCTGCGGATCGAGCCGGGCAAGCTCGGCGCGCTTCATCTGGCCAATACCATGTTCGGCGCTGATCGACCCGCCCGCGGCGGTGACAAGGTCGTGGACGAGCCGCGACACGGCATCGCCTTCGCGCTCGATCCAGTCCAGACCTTGGTCGATCAGGGCGCGCGATCCGGCACGGACGTGGAAGTGGATATTGCCGTCGCCGAGATGCCCGAAGCCCGAGGCACGCGTACCGGGGAAGGCGGCTTCGAGCGTGCTGGTGGCGCTCGCGAGGAAGGCGGGCATTGCCTCGACCGCGACCGAAATGTCATGCTGGGTGGCGGGGCCGAAGGCGGCGCGCTCTGCCTCCGACAGGCTGTCGCGGATGCGCCACAGCGCGATCGCCTGGGCTTCGTTCGCGGCGATCGCGGCGTCGGCGATCAGCCCACGTTCGATCAGCGGGGCGAGCAGGGTTGCGAGATCGACCGGATCGGCGCTGTCCGAGGTCGCTTCGACCAGCGCGTACCAGGGGTGGCGGTCGGCGAGCGGGGAGCGCGTGCCGGGGATATGATCGAGCGCGGCGCCGAACGATTCGTCGGGGAGGATTTCGAACCCCTCGACGCGGTCGGTGGCGGCCTCGAGCGCGCGCAGCACGGCGAGCGCGGCAGCGGGGCTGGCGAGGCCGATCCAGGCGACACTGCGCGACCCGATCGCGGGAACCAGTTTGAGCCGCGCGGCGGTAACAATCCCGAGCGTTCCCTCGGCACCGATCAGGAGTTGGTCGAGGCTTGGGCCGCGATTATCCTTCCTGAGCCCGGTCAACCCGTGGTGGATGGTGCCGTCGGGCAGCACTGCCTCGACTCCCTCGACCAGCGAGCGCATCGGCCCGAAGCGCAACACCTGCGTCCCCCCGGCGTTGGTCGAAACCAGCCCGCCGATTGTCGCGCTGCCCTTGGCGCCGAGCGTGAGCGGGAAGCGCTGGCCGGTGTCGGCGACGGCAGCGTGAAGCGTTTCGAGGACTACGCCTGCCTCGGCCACGGCGAAGCCGGGTTCGATCGCGCGGATCGCGTCGAGACGGCGCAGCGAGAGGATCAGCGCGCGGCCGTCGGCGGGGGGCGTCGCCCCCCCGACCATCGAGCTGTTTCCGCCCTGCGGGGTGAGCGCGACCCCGCTTTCGCGCGCCATGCCGACGATCGCGGCGACCGCGTCGAGGCTGGTGGGCTGGAGCAGCGCGGGCGACGCCCCGTGCCAGCGCCCGCGCCAGTCGGTCAGCCATGGTTCGATGTCCGCCGCGCTGGTCAGGGCCACCTTTGCCCCGAAACGGGCACGAAGTTGATCGACGAGTTGCGCTTGGGCCGGGGTCATCGCCTTCCCTTTGCCTTGCCGGCGCGACCTGAGCAAGCGTAGGACGAGCCATGGCTTCCACCATCACCATCGTCGTCGCGCGCGCCATCAATGGCGTAATCGGACGCGACAATCGCATGCCGTGGCACATCCCGGGCGATCTGAAGCGGTTCAAGGCGCTGACGATGGGCAGCGTCATGGTGATGGGGCGCAAGACGTTCGAAAGCCTGCCAGGATTACTCCCGGGACGGCGCCACATCGTCCTGACGCGCGATCCATCATGGCGGGCCAATGGCGCCGAGGTCGCGCATGATGCCGAATCCGCGCTCGCGCTGGCGGGCGGCGAGCCAGTGTCGGTGATCGGCGGCGCGGCGGTGTTCGCATTGTTCGAACCGATCGCCGACCGCATCGAATTGACCGAAGTAATCGCCGAGATCGTGGGCGACGTGACCATGCCCGACCTGCGATCGAGCGAGCGGTGGCGTGAAGTCGCGCATGAGGACCATCAGGCGGCGGGCGAAACCCCCGCGTGGCGGACGATCAGCCTGGTGCGCGCCTAGTTGCGATCAGCGCTTGCCGCCGCTTTTCCCGGCGTAGACGCGCAGCCGCTCGGCCTGCTCGCGCAACACCTGGTCGACGCCAAGCGCCAGTTCGGTGCCGTTACCGCGCGCGAAGCCTGCTGCGCGATAGCTGATCGTCAGCCGCGATCCGGTGCCGGTTCTGGTCGCGGTGACGTTCATCACTCCGCTGGTGCCCTCAAGCAGCAAGGGCCCCAGCCCGCCGGTCAGCACGATCTGCTCACCGGGCTTGTACAGCGCGACCCGCATATGCTCGACCCCGCCGCCGCCTTCCAGTCGCTCGCACCAGCATCCGCCGGGGCGAAGGTCGAGCGTCAGACGCGAGGCATTGCCGGAATAAGTATGCCCCTTTGACCACCACGACCCGATCTGTCCGAAGGCGCTAAGCGCCTGCGCGGGCGCGACCGGCAGTTCGATGCTGTGGCGAAGTTCGAAGCCGTGGCTACCGGCGCCGACGACGACCGCGCCCGCCGGGGCGGCGGCAAGCGCGAGTGCTAGGGGCAGGATTCGCATCATGTACCTCCGATCGCCTTTTATGCGAGAGAGATAATCGGAAGGTGGAGCGCTGGCTAGGCGTCGAGAATCGCGTCGATCGCCGCGGCGACTTGCTCGACCGAGGCCATGCCGTCGACCCGCCGGACCAGCCCCTTTTCCTCGTACAGCGGGAGTATCGGCGCGGTCTTGGCGCGATATTC
>JBKJTQ010000065.1:0-3567 GCA_046589895.1 Sphingomicrobium sp. | reverse complement strand
CCCGCAACGAACGAAGCGCCCGCCCGTGCCACGGCGCCCCAATACACCGCGTCCAAACGCGAAACGTGCCACCACACCGGGCAAAGCCAGTGGACCGCCGTTGCCGCGCGACGATGGCGATCAGCGAATCGCCAAGCTGCTGGCCCGCGCCGGGATTGCGTCCCGACGCGAAATCGAGCGGATGATCGAGGATGGCCGCATCGCGCTCAACGGCAAGACACTCGACACCCCCGCGACCTTGCTCGACGATCTGTCTGGGGTGACCGTCGACAATAAACCCGTCAAGCCGCCCGAGGCAGTGCGATTGTTCCTGTTCTATAAACCGCAGGGCACGCTGACCGCGGCGCGTGACCCCAAGGGCCGTCCGACAATCTACGACAAATTGCCTCCCAATTTGCCGCGTCTGATGCCCGTCGGCCGCCTCGATTATATGACCGAGGGCCTCCTTCTCATGACCAACGACGGTGAGTTCAAGCGCCAACTGGAACTGCCCAGCACGGGGGTGGTGCGCACCTATCGCGCGCGCGCGTTCGGAGAAATCAGGCAAGCCCAACTTGAGGCGCTGTCCGAAGGCGTAACCATCGATGGGATGCGCTACGGCTCGATAAACGCCAATCTCGAGCGCCGCACCGGGCGCAATTGCTGGATTGAGATGTCGCTCACCGAGGGCAAGAATCGCGAAATCCGCAATGTCCTTGCTTATCTCGGCTTGCAGGTCTCGCGCCTGATCCGCGTCAGTTACGGCCCGTTCACCGTAGAGGGGATGGAGACCGGCGATCTCGGCGAAGTGTCGCGCGACATCATCGCCCACTTCCGCCGGACGCTCTGAATATGCGGATTATTTCCGGGCAATGGCGCGGGCGGCCGCTGATCGCGCCCAAGGGCGAACTCACCCGCCCGACCGCCGACCGTACGCGTGAAACATTATTCTCGATGCTGGTCAGCCGCTTGGGCAGTTTCGAAGGGCTGCGCGTCGCCGATCTCTACGCCGGCAGCGGCGCGCTCGCCTTCGAAGCCCTGTCGCGCGGCGCGGCGCACGCGGTGCTGGTCGAAAATGACCGTGCCGCATTGAACGCGATCGGGGCCAATGCGGTCAAATTGGGCGCCACCGCGTCGATCGAGCTTTGCGCCATGTCCGCCGCGCGGCTTCCGCGCCAGGCGCCGTTCGACCTCGTGTTTGCCGACCCGCCCTACGCCGCGGGATCGGGCACCGGCGTCGCCAAGGCGGTTGCGGAGGCCGAATGGCTCGGCCCCGGTGGCTGGCTCGCGATCGAAACCGCCAAGGGCGATGCGGTCGAGCCCCCGCCGACGTTGAGCATCGAAGCGACGCGCGCCGTCGGCCGCGCGCGCCTCACGCTGCTACGCTTCTAGACCTTCTTGACGGCGTCGGTCGCAGCGGTGGTAATCGCGCCGAGATCGCCCATCAATTTCTTGCCCATCGCCACTGCGGCTGCCTTGCCGACCGACTTGGCCATCCTGGATGAGGTTTGGCCTTTGCCCTTGCCCAATTGATGCTCTGCGATCGCCGCGACGGCGGCAATCGCTCCCGCGGCAAGCAGATCGGCGACCAACGGATGGTCGATCAGTTTCGCCAAGCCGTCGAACCCGTCACGCTTCATGGACTTGCGCCCGGCTTTCTTGCCGGGTTTGGCACTCTTGACGGCCTTTTTCGCTTTGACCTTCACAGTCGCCGCCGGACCCGCTTTTTTCTTCTTTTTCTTCTCGTTCGAAGCGCTCTTGGCAGTCGCGGCCTTGGCCATGGTCATGCTCCCTGTGTGTCCCGCGTCACGCGGCATCGATGATCCGCATGTCGGCGTCCGCGAACGGCTGCGCAAGGGCGCATGCACTTTCACGGGGCTTATCGAGCCACGCCAGCGCATCGCTCGGGCGCAACATCACCGGCATCGCCTTGGGATGAACCGCGCCGACCGTCGCATTCGCGTCGCAGGTCAGGAATGCCATATAGGGCCCGCCCGTCCCCGGGCGCCACAGTCCGGCAAAGGCGAACAAGGGCTCATGCCCTTCCTCCATCCCGAACCACACTTTGCTCTTGCGCTGGGTTAAGAGGTCGGGTTCGGCGGTCCATTCGCAAAAACGCGTCACCGGCACAATGCAGCGCCGCGCGACATTGTTCAGCGCCGATTGCCAGAACGGGCTGTCGAGGTTGCGGATGTTGGTGACCGGACGGCCCCTGGCCGCCGCCGGCCCGGGGAAGCCCCATTTCATCGTCTCGAGCGAGAGCCCCGCACCGTCGCGGCGCAGCACCGGAGCGGCCCGCCCGGGATAGATTTCGTCAAAAGCGGGAAGATTGGCGCGATCTCCGGCGAATCCCCCGAACAAACGTCGGATTTCGTCGACGGTCGCGGTCATTGTGTAAAGATTGCACATATTCCGGCCTACTCACCCCGCAGAGGCACACGCTTCGTCGTTAACGGCACCGTTATCTGTTAATCGCTCTTGGCACGTTGCGCGTGGTTCATGAAGGGGAGGGCAAGGTCGCCAGGTTGCAAGTCGCAACCAGCGACAAGGAGTTTTTCAAATGCGCACTTTCGCCCTCGCCCTCACGGCGGCCTCGCTCACGCTTCCCGCGCTTCCCAGCGTCGCGCTCGCACAAACCAATGGCTATTATCAAGGCCGCACCTGGCAGGATAGTCAGGGCCGTACGCGCTGCCGTCGTTCCAATGGCACGACCGGCCTGATCGTCGGCGCCGCCGGCGGTGCGCTGATCGGCCGCGCCATCGATACCCGCGGTGAACGCACTACCGGCACCATCGTCGGAGCCGCCGCTGGCGCGCTGCTTGGCCGCTCGATCGAGCGCAGCCGCCGCGTTCGCTGCCGCTAACATATCAGCTTGGCCGGCGCCGCCTTCACCCCCTGAACGGCGCCGCCCACCCTTTCTGCGCTACTGTATTGACATGATAACACACCCTGTGCGACGCTCGCGCGCTCAGGGAGAATTTTCATGTACAGCCAGCAAGATCTTGACGAGGCCGTCGCGGCGGGCGCGATCGACGCCAATGCCTCCGCATCGCTTCGCAATTTCCTCGACGGCGACCGCAGTGCGCCCGCCGTCGACGAAGAGCATTTCCGCCTCGTCAACAGTTTCAACGACATCTTCGTCTCGATCGCCAGCGCGATCCTTTTGTTCGCGGTGGCGTGGATCGGCCAGTCGCTCGGCCGCGCAACCGGAATCGTCATTGTGGACGGTGGCCACACCGGGCCGAGCCCGCTGGCGCCGCTTGCGGTCGCGGTGGTCGCCTGGGGACTGGCGACCTTCTTTACCGCGCGCCGTCGCATGGCGCTGCCCTCGATCCTTTTGTTGCTCGCATTCATCGGCGGGGTGTTTGCGACGATCGGAATCTCGATCCTGCTGATCGGCGGACCGAGCTATTTCGAGAATGATCCGGCCGCGAGCAGCTTCGTCGCCGCGGCCGCCGCGCTCGTCGCCGCGCTCGCTGCCTTCGTTCATTGGAAGCGATTCCATGTCCCGATCACAGTCGCCGCGGGGGCTGCGGCGATCGTCGGGCTGGTGCTCGCGCTGATCGCCGCCGCAATCGGCCAGCAACA
>JBKJTQ010000283.1:0-2547 GCA_046589895.1 Sphingomicrobium sp. | reverse complement strand
GTTGACCAGATGGTCGGCGCTTTCGGCCTTCTGCAGATGATAGGCCGCGTCGGCGCCGAAATAGGTCCAGCTGCCGTTCGATTTCTTCATCGGGCGATCCTGGTCGTCGCCAAACTCGGTCGAGCGGAACAGCGTCAGCTCGACCGGCTCCCAATCGTCGGCCGCCTCGCCCTTGGGGGCTTCGAGCATGCCCTGATAGACCAGCCCCTTGGCGCGGAGCGTCGCCTCGGCGCGATCGGGGGCGCCCGCCGCCTGCAATTCTGCCTCCGATGCGAACTTGTCATGGTGGATGCCGAGCAGGCCCAGGTCATGCTTGATCAACTCGATCATCGCCGCGACGGTCCTGCGCTTATACAGGTCGAGCCATTCGCTCTCGGGGCGATCGACATATTGATCGCCAAATTCGGCCGCTAGCGTCCGGCCCACCGGAACAAGATAATCACCCGGATAAAACCCCTCGGGGATGTCGCCAATGTCCTCGCCGAGCGCCTCGCGGTAACGCAAGTGCGCCGATCGCGCGAGGGTATCTACCTGGCTCCCCGCGTCATTGACATAATATTCGCGCGTTACGACGAACCCAGCGGCTTCGAGCAGCGACGCCAGCGCATCGCCGACCACCGCCCCGCGACAATGCCCCATGTGCATCGGCCCGGTCGGATTGGCCGAGACATATTCGATATTGACCCGTTCGCCGTTACCGACGTTGGACAGACCATAACGCTCGGCCTCACTCAATACCATCGCGAGCTCGCGCCGCCACGCTTCGTCGGACAAGCGGAGGTTGATGAACCCCGGCCCCGCTACGCTCACTCCGGTGACGTCGGGAAGTGCCTCGAGCCTGGGCGCGATCAGCGCGGCGAGTGCACGCGGGTTGGTCCCCGCCCCCTTTGCCAGCACCATCGCGGCATTGGTGGCAAGGTCGCCATGACTGGCGTCACGCGGCGGCTCGACCGCGACCGGCTTGCGATTGAGCCCCGGCGGCAGCGCGCTCTCGGCTACAAGAGCATCGAGCACTTCGTCGAGAAGCGCGGAATAGGTCGCATAAATGGACATTGCGCGCCTCTAGCGCAGGACACATCGCGCGTCACGGGTCTCTGCCGCCACGGGCGGTCCGATTTGAACCCCCCAGCGGATACTGGCACAAGCTTGCGGACACTGGCACAAGCCCTAAAGAATGGCCGAGATGACCCTTAACCTACCTTCGCAGATCTACACCGCCGCCGCATTGTCTCTCGCGGCTTCAATTGCGTTGAGTATCTTGCCTTTTGTGCATCCTAACACACCGATAGGCCCATCATTTGGTTGAACTGGGCGCTGTTTATGACGGTCGGCTATTTGGCATCGCGGCCACTCTTGGGACCCGCACGCTCTAAAAAGCCGGTAAAGCGTCACCTCAACGTCTTCTTGCTTATGCTGATCTCATTTACATTCGTCGGGTGGCTCGCGATCTTCAATGGTGCAAAAATATATTAGGTTCGCCATAAAGAGTTAAAAACGGTCGGGAAGCTGCACCGGGCCGATCAGTGTCTCATGCTGCGCGATCGCGAAGCGGTCGGTCATTCCGGCGATATAGTCGCCGATCCCGCGCAGGCGCGCGACTTCCCCTTCGCCTCGCTGCCAGCCCGCGGGGAGACAGTCGGGGCGCTCTCGAAAGGTCGCGGCGAGGTCGGCGACGATGCGTTGCGCCTCGCGCCGGATCGGGGTCAACGGCGCGCTATCGTAGAAATGGTCGTAGAGATGACGCTTGAGCGCCCGTTCCTCCCCGGCCATTGTTGCCGAGAAGCCGGCCAATTGGCGACCCGCGGCGCGCACCTCGTCGATGCTCGCAACCCCGGCTTCAACGATGCGGCGGCGGGTTTCGGTCAGCGCGTCGCTCACCATCGCGCCAATCCCGTCGCGGACCAACGCCTTGACCTTGCGGGTCGGGTCGAGCCCGGGGTGGCGCGCCTCTACTCCCGCCCAAAGGCGCGCGACGAACGGCACTTCGAGCAAGGCGTCGAGCTCGAGGATCCCACTCCGCAGCCCGTCATCAATGTCGTGATTATCATAGGCAATGTCGTCGGCGATCGCCGCGACCTGCGCTTCGAGACTTGGCCAGGTGCCAAGGTCGAGCCCGATTGCGGCATCGGCTTCGGCCATCGCCCAGCCGGGCTGCGTCACCGGGCCATTATGCTTGGCCAGCCCCTCGAGCGTTTCCCAAGTCAAGTTGAGCCCGTCGAACCCCGGATAGGGATTTTCGAGCGCGGTCAGCAGGCGCAGCGTGTGGGCGTTGTGATCGAACCCGCCGGCGTCGGCGAGGCAGCGTTGCAGCGCGTCCTCGCCGCCATGACCGAACGGCGGATGGCCAAGATCATGCGCAAGGCATAGCGCCTCGGTGAGATCCTCATTGAGGCCCAAGGCGCGGGCCATCGTCCGCCCGATCTGCGCGACTTCGATCGAGTGGGTCAGACGGACGCGAAAATGATCGCCGTCGGGAGCGATGAACACCTGCGTCTTGTGGCGCAAGCGGCGAAAGGCGATCGAATGGATGATACGGTCACGATCGCG